>JBHELN010000314.1:0-8337 GCA_046263115.1 Pseudonocardiaceae bacterium
GCGTGGTACCGCGGGACTTGGCCGAGTGGCTGGCCCAGGAGTTGGCGCGGCGCCCCGAAGTGCGCACCGCCGAGGTCGCCGGCCCGGGTCTGGTCAACCTGTGGCTGGGGCTCGACGCTCACGGCGAGAGCCTCGCGCAGGTGCTCGCCGCTGGAGAGCGCTTCGGGGCCAGTGAGGCGCTGGCGGGCCACCAGATCAACCTGACGGTCGTCTCAGCGGACCGCGCCGGGCCGGTGCACCTTGATGACGCTCGTTTGGCGGCAGTCAGCGACGCGCTGGGCCGGATTTTCGCCTTCGCCGGCGCTGCGGTGATCCGGGAATACGCTGGCTGGGACGTCCCCAGCGTCAACCGCGCTCCCGACGATGTACTCGGCGATTACCGCGACGACGCACCAGGCGACGAGCGGGCCACCGTCGAGCTGCTGTCCGGGCAGCAGGTGAACCTGGTGCGCCGAGGCACCGGCGTGCGGCCGATCAGTCGGGACGCCACCATGGCGGAGCTCGTCGAGGAAGTCGGAGTGGATGCCGCGCGCTACGCCCTGATTCGGTGGCCGTATGCCTCGCCGATCGACATCGACCTCAACGTCTGGTCGAAACGGACCGACGACAATCCGCTGTTCGCCGTACAGTACGCACACGCCCGGCTGGCATCGCTGGGGCGCAACGCCGACGATCTCGGGATCAGCTCCTCTGGTGCGCAACTCCGGCTGCTCGACCACCACAGGGAAGGCGAGTTGATCCGCACGCTGGGTGAATTCCCCCGCATCGTGGCCTGGACCGCTGCGCTGCGTGAGCCGCACCGGGTGGCCCGTTATCTGGAAGAACTAGCCCAAGCCTCCCAGAACTTCTCCGGCACATGCCGGGTGCTGCCGCTGGGTGATGAGCAACCCGGCCCACTGCACGCCGCTCGGTTAGCGCTGTGCGAGGCGACTCGCCAGGTGCTGGTCAACGGCCTGAGTCTGCTGGGCATCAGCGCACCGGAGCGAATATGAGAGCGCACCCGGCCGGGCCGCGCCATGCCGACGTGCTGGCCCGGGCCTCTACCGCAGGTCCGCGCCCGGCTGATGCTGCCGAGTTGAACGTGCTACACCCAGCGGTCTGGCCGCGCCGGGCGCACCGCGGCGATGACGGTGCGGTGCGACTCGCCGGAATCGAGGTCAGTGAACTCGCCGAGGCCTATGGCACGCCGTTGTTCGTCGTGGACGAAGCGGACTTCCGAGCCCGTTGCGCCGAGCACGCCGCCGCCTTCGGCGCGCCTCACCGCGTGCATTACGCGGCCAAGGCCTTCCTGTGTACCGAGGTCGCGCGCTGGGTGGCCGAGCAAGGGCTCAGCCTCGACGTGTGTACCGGCACCGAGCTGGCGGTCGCGCTGCACGCCGGATTCCCCGCGGCCCGCATCGCGATGCACGGCAACAACAAGTCCGCTGACGAGTTGACTGCCGCCGTGCTCGCCGGCGTGGGTGCGGTGGTGCTCGACTCCTTCCTGGAGATTGCCCGGCTGGATGACATCGCCCGCCGGCACGCCGTAGTGCAGCCGGTGCTGATCCGGGCGACTGTCGGCGTCGAGGCGCATACCCACGAGTTCATCGCCACCGCGCATGAAGACCAGAAATTCGGCTTCTCGCTCGCGGCCGGGGACGCCGCAGAGGCCGTCCGGCGAGTGCTGAAATCTCAGGGGCTGCGCCTGGTGGGCTTGCACAGCCACATTGGCTCGCAGATCTTCGACGCTGACGGCTTCGAGCTCGCGGCGCACCGGATGGTCAGTCTGCTGGCATCGATCCGGGATGAACACGGCCCTGACGCGCTGAGTGACGTCGCCACCCTGGACCTCGGTGGTGGGCTGGGAATCGCCTACACCGCCGCCGACGACCCACCGCTACCGGCCACGCTGGCCACGCATCTGAGGGCCATCGTGGACGATCGCTGCCAGGCGGCCGGCATTCCCACCCCGGAGCTCGTCGTCGAGCCGGGCCGAGCGATCGCTGGGCCTGGCACGATGACCATCTACGAGGTGGGCACCATCAAAGAAGTGACGGTGGCGGCATCGACACAGCGGCGCTACATCTCAGTGGACGGCGGAATGAGCGACAATGTGCGCACAGCACTGTATGACGCAACCTATGACTGCCGGCTGGTGTCCCGTTGCTCCGAGGCTCCTGCCGCGCTGTCCCGCGTAGTCGGCAAGCACTGCGAGTCCGGTGACGTCGTGGTTCGGGACTGCTGGTTGCCTGACGACCTGGCCCCTGGAGACCTGCTGGCGGTCGCCGGCACCGGCGCGTACTGCTACTCCATGTCCAGCCGGTACAACCTGCTACCTCGACCGGCGGTGGTTGCCGTCCGCGAGGGCACGCACCGGCTGCTGCTGCGCCGCGAGACGATGGCCGACCTGCTGTCCCTGGAGGTCTCGTGAGCAGACCACTCGGGCGGGAGGCCTGCTTGCAGGGCCGACCCATTGGCGTGGCGTTGCTGGGGTGCGGCACCGTCGGCCGTGAGGTATTGCGGCTGCTGACCGATCAGGCGGATGAACTCGCTGCGCGAGTGGGCGCCCCCGTGCAGCTGATCGGGGTGGCAGTGCGGCGCCCGCGGCGGCATTCGGAGGTACCCGCCGACCTGCTCACCACCGACGCGGCCGAACTGGTCAGCCGGGACGGCGTGGACATCGTCATCGAGGTGATCGGGGGCATCGACCCGGCCCGGTCCCTGCTGCTGGACGCGTTGCGCGCCGGTCGGGGCGTGGTCACAGCCAACAAGGCGCTGCTCGCCGAGTGCGGGCCGGAGTTGTATGGCGCTGCTGACGCCGCCGGCGCCGACCTGTACTTCGAGGCGGCTGTGGCCGGGGCGATTCCGCTGTTGCGCCCGTTGCGCGAGTCGCTGGCCGGGGACCGGATCACCCGGGTCACCGGCATCGTCAACGGCACCACGAACTTCATCCTGTCCGCGATGGACTCCTCCGGAGCTGGCTACGCCGAGACCCTCGAGGAGGCCAGCAGGCTGGGCTACGCCGAGGCCGACCCGACTGCTGACGTCGATGGCTACGACGCCGCCTCCAAGGCGGCTATTCTGGCTTCCTTGGCCTTCCATACCCGCGTGACCAGCGCTGACGTCTACCGTGAAGGCATCGCCGAGGTCTCTGCCGCCGACGTGATCGCGGCCCGGAAGTTGGGACGCACGGTGAAGCTGCTGGCGATCTGCGAGCGAGTGATCGACGACACCGGCACCGAGTCGATCTCGGCCCGGGTGTACCCGGCGATGATTCCCCGCTCGCATCCGCTGGCCTCGGTCGGTGGGGCCTTCAACGCGGTGTTCGTTGAGGCCGATGCCGCCGGCGCGCTGATGTTCTACGGCCAGGGCGCCGGCGGGGCTCCGACCGCCAGCGCGGTACTCGGGGACCTGGTCGCCGTCGCCCGTAACCGGGTGGCGGGCGGCTACGGGCCGCGCGAGTCCGCCCACGCCGACCTGCCGATCCGGCCGATGGAGGACACCCCCACCAGCTACCACATCAGTCTCGAGGTCGCCGACCGTCCCGGTGTGCTGGCGCAGGTGGCGCAGATATTCGCCGAACACGAGGTCTCCATCATGGCGGTGCGCCAGACCGGTCGCAGCACTGGGGAGGTGCCGGACGGGGCGAATCTGGTGATCGTGACGCATGCCGCGCCGGACGCCGCGCTGCGCTCTACTGTGGACAAGCTTGCCGGTTTGGACGTGGTCCGCGACGTGGTCAGCGTGATGCGGGTGGAGGGCGAGGTGACGTGAAGCTGCAGGCAGGGGCTCGCAGCTCGTGGCCGGGAGTGATCGAGGCTTACCCGGACCGGATCCGGACCAGCCCAGGCTGTCGGGTGGTGACCCTGCAGGAAGGCGGCACCCCGCTGCTGCCTGCCCCCACGCTGTCGCTGCGCACTGGTTGCGAGGTGTTGCTCAAGGTCGAAGGTGCTAACCCCACCGGCTCCTTCAAGGACCGCGGGATGACCATGGCGGTGACCGAGGCGCTGGCCCGCGGCGCGCAGGCGGTGTTGTGCGCCTCGACCGGCAATACGGCTGCCTCGGCCGCCGCATACGCGGCCCGGGCCGGGATTCCCAGTGCGGTGCTGGTGCCCCGCGGGAAGATCGCGCTGGGCAAGCTCGCGCAGGCCACCGCCTACGGCGCCCGGATCCTGGCGGTGGACGGAAACTTCGACGACTGCCTGGAGCTGGCCCGCAAAACCGCCGCCGACTACCCGGTGACGGCACTGGTGAATTCGGTGAACCCGGTACGGCTGCAAGGGCAGAAAAGCGCTGCATTCGAGATCTGCGACGTGCTCGGGCAGGCCCCGGACGTGCACTGCCTGCCGGTCGGCAACGCCGGCAACATCACCGCTTACTGGCTGGGTTACACGGAATACCACACGGACGGGGTGGTGGCCGGCCGGCCGCGGATGTTCGGCTTTCAGGCGGCCGGCGCGGCACCCCTGGTGCATGGGGCGCCGGTACGGGACCCGGACACCATCGCCACCGCCATCAGGGTTGGTAGCCCGGCGTCGTGGGACGGGGCGATGCGGGCCCGCGATGAGTCCCGCGGGCTGTTCGAGGCGATCAGCGACGAGCAGATTCTCGACGCTTACCGGCTGTTGGCCGGGCAGGAAGGGGTGTTCGTCGAACCGGCTTCGGCTACTGCGGTGGCGGGTCTGCTCCGCGTCGCTGAGGACGGGCGGCTGCCCTCGGGTTCGCTGGTGGTCTGCACGGTCACCGGCCACGGCCTCAAAGACCCAGACACCGCCCTGCGCGGCATCCCGGTCCCCAACCCCATCCCCGTCGACCCCGCCGCCGTCGCCGCCGCCCTAGCCCTTGCCTAGCGCAGTTCCCTACCTCCCCATCCCGAGATGGAGACATATCGGGATGGGGGGAGCGGGCTGATGCGGGTGCGGGTGCGGGTGCCGGCGTCGACGGCGAATCTGGGGCCGGGATTCGACGCGCTGGGGCTGGCGTTGACACTGTACGACGAGGTTGAGGTGACACCGGCGGCGTCCGGATTGCGGGTCGAGGTGCGCGGTGAGGGCGCCAGTCACGTGCCCACCGACGAGGGCAACCTGGTCGTCCGGGCGCTGCGGGCAGCGAGCGAGCGGTGCGGTCACCGGCCCGACGGTGTGGTGCTGCGCTGCCGCAACCGCATCCCGCACAAGCGGGGGCTGGGTTCGTCAGCGGCCGCCGCCGTCGCCGGGGTGCTGGCGGGTTACGCGCTGGCGGGAATGGAACCGGATGAGGCGGCGTTGGACGTGGCAGCTGGGTTTGACGGGCACGCCGACAATGTCGGTGCGAGCTTGCTAGGCGGCTTGGTGATCTCCTGGAAAGAGAGAGGGTCTTTCCGGGCGACCCGCCTGGAGCCCCACCCGCACTTGGCGCCTGTGCTGTTCGTACCGGAGCAGAGCTCCGCAACCGAGATCACCCGCGGGTTGCTGCCCGCGGAGGTGCCACATGCGGATGCGGCGTTCACCGCGGGGCGGGCCGCGCTGCTCGTCCATGCATTGACCGCGGCCCCGGAACTGCTGCTGGCCGCCACGGAAGATCGGCTGCACCAGCCTTACCGGCGCTCGGCATATCCGGCAACCGGACGGTTGGTGGACGCGTTGCGTGCGGCCGGCGTGCCGGCTGCGGTATCGGGGGCCGGACCGACGGTGCTTGCGTTGCCGGTCAGCGGCGAGCTACCAGCGCAGCTTGGGCCGGGCGGGGATGTCACCGTCGGTTTCAGCCGATGCCGGCTTGACGTGGCGCGCACCGGTGCCATCATCGAGCGCGGGTGAGCCACTACTACGCGCCGGTTGTTGCTCGTATCGCGGTGGACCGATAGGCTCAGTGGCGTTCAGACACCGTGTGCACGGGCGCCGGTGCCGCGTTCGGGGCCTCTCACCCGAACAATCAATCTCCCGCCCTCCGGTCGACGTAGTAGCGGGAAGGCTGGCACCCAGACCCTTGCCGCAGTTGAACATGTCCCGTGCCGGTCGGCTTGACCACTGATCTGGTGGTCGGCTAGCCCACCGCATGAGGACCTAGGCGCCGTCGGTACACCGCCGGATGGCGAACAGGCTGGCCTGAGCCGCGTCTCAGGTCGGTTAGGAAGGACCTGCGTGAGCGAAATCAACGTGTTGGGCAGCGAGGTTGATGCTGCGGCATCTTCGGACCAGCACCCGGCCGACCAAGCCGGGACCTCTGGGCCGGCTTCGGACAACGGCACGGCGCCGCGTCGCCGTGGCGGGCTGTCCGGAATGGTGATGGCTGAACTGCGCCAGCTGGCCGGCCAGCTGGGCCTTTCGGATATCGCCGGTATGCGCAAGAACGAGCTGATCGCCGCGATCAAGGAGCACCAGGGCACCGTCCCGGGTCAGCGGCGGGTCGTTGCTGAACAACTCCCGCTCGAGGGTGCCAGTGTGTCAACGAGTACCCAGGCGAAGACCGAGGCTGGCCCTCCATCGCAAGCCTCGCGACAGGCAGATGCGGGGGAGCCCACGGCTGAGCAGCCGCCCGCCGCAGCCGCCGAGCCGGCTAACGTCGAGCCACCAGCCGCAGCGGAGCATGACCAGATCCAACCTCAGCACGGCCGCGACCAGCAGGACGGGGACACCGACGGAGCAGATCGCTCGCGCAACCGGCGGCGACGTCCGGTCCGCGGTGGTGAGGCGTCTCGATCCCCGATCGATCAGGCCCAAAGCGATCGGACCCAAAGCGATCGGACCCAAAACGATCGGACCCAAAACGATCGGACCCAAAACGATCGGGTGCAGGGTGACCAAGCCCCGGGCGGCCAAAGTAACGGTAATCAGAACGCAGCCGGGCCGAACGGTTCACGCGACGACGACGACGAGGCCAGTCGCCGGCGTGGCCGGCGCTTCCGTGACCGCAACCGCCGCAACCGGGGTGACCGCAGCACCGATCGCGGCGCCGACCGCCGAGACGGCGGTGAGCTGGAGGTCCGTGAAGACGACGTGCTGCTGCCCGTCGCCGGGATCCTCGATGTGCTCGACAATTACGCCTTCGTGCGGACTTCGGGCTACCTGTCCGGTCCCAACGATGTCTACGTGTCCCTGTCGCTGGTCCGCAAGTACGGGCTGCGTCGGGGTGACGCGATCACCGGTGCGGTGCGCCAGCCCCGCGAAGGAGAGCAGCAACGGCAGAAGTTCAACCCCCTGGTCCGGGTCGACACCATCAACGGCCTGGACATCGAGCAGGCCAAGCAACGCCCGGAGTTCACCAAGCTGACCCCGCTGTACCCCAACGAGCGCCTCCGGCTGGAGACCGAGCAGCACTTGATGACGACCCGGGTCATCGACTTGATCATGCCGATCGGGAAGGGCCAGCGGGCGCTGATCGTCTCGCCGCCCAAGGCTGGCAAGACAATGATCCTGCAGGCGCTCGCCAATGCGATCACCAAGAACAACCCGGAATGCCACCTCATGGTCGTACTCGTTGACGAGCAGCCTGAGGAGGTCACCGACATGCAGCGGTCGGTCAAGGGGGAGGTCATCGCCTCGACCTTCGACCGACCGCCGTCAGACCACACCACGATCTCCGAGCTGGCCAGCGAACGGGCCAAGCGACTGGTGGAGATGGGTCACGACGTCGTGGTGCTGCTCGACTCGATCACTCGCCTGGGCCGCGCTTACAACCTGGCTGCACCGGCATCTGGCCGGATCCTGTCCGGTGGCGTGGACTCCACCGCGCTGTACCCGCCGAAGCGGTTCCTGGGCGCGGCGCGCAACATCGAGGACGGTGGCTCCCTGACCATCTTCGCGACCGCGCTGGTGGAGACCGGGTCGACGATGGACACGGTCATTTTCGAGGAGTTCAAGGGAACCGGCAACGCCGAGCTCAAGCTCGATCGCAAGATCGCCGACAAGCGGATCTTCCCGGCCATTGACATCAATCCCTCCGGTACCCGCAAGGAGGAGCTGCTGCTGTCCCCGGACGAGTTGGCCATCCACCACAAACTGCGGCGGGTGCTGTCAGGGCTGGAGTCGCAACAGGCCATCGACCTCGTGCTTGATCGTCTGCGCAAGACTCGGACCAACATCGAGTTCCTGATGCAGGTCTCGAAGTCCGCCGCCGGCAACGGCGCTGACTGAAAGGGCTGAGCGAGTCCCCGATAGCCGGCGTGTCGCGTCCCCATATCCGGTGTGTCGCGTGCTCACGTCCGGTGTGTCGTGCCCCGCTGCCCGGTAAGTCGGGGTGACGTGTGACACCGGCGGCTCAGTTGAACGGTGTCACGGTCAGTCTTGACCAGCTCACCGCGCTGGCCCTGATCAACTATGGTCACTACACCTCGGCGCGAGTCGACGACTTACGGGTGCGCGGTCTGTCGCTGCATGTGGA
>JBHELN010000315.1:0-3438 GCA_046263115.1 Pseudonocardiaceae bacterium
ATCCGCAGCATGTGGGCGAACTCAGCAGCACCGAGCGCGAAGTTGTCGGTCGCTTGCTGCATGCCACTGGACAGCCAATCCGCGAGATTCTGCATCGCCTGTGCCGCCGGCTCGATCGCACTGGCCAGCTCCGCCTGCAGCGCCGTCTCGGGGACCTCAGCGAAGATCTTCGGCACATCCTTGCGGTAGAAATCCGGAAAGCCCCCGAAGCCATCGACGCCGTACTTGACGAAGCTGCGTGGCAATGGCGTGCGCAGGTTCGCGTGAATCTGCGCGGCGGCTGTGGGGACGGCGCGCGCATAATTGATAAAAGCTTTGAGTCGAGCCTCGGCCGGAGCGTAGGGGCGGGTGAGATACACGCTCGGATCGAGACCGCCATCGAGGTAGAATGCCGGGTTCGTGAACGGCTGCTCTGCTTCTTCGAGCCAGAACACATCTGCGTCGATTCGCGACAGCAGATATTGCCGCTCGAAGCGTTGGGTCACGCTCAGCGCGTTCTGGTCGAACATCTCTGCTTGCACGCGTTGCGCATGCAACCACTGCCCGTCGGCGTGGATGCCGGCCGCGCTCCAGTCAGGCAGTCGGCCGTCGTATTCGTGTCGCCCTCGCTGTACGGCGAACGACGGATTGCGCGCGAAATAGCCAATCTCGAACTCGCGGAGATGCTTCGTCCATTCGGCACTGCCAGTCGGGGACGTGGAGGTGGTCCCGCAGCCACTGACGAGGACGGTGATTAGCACCGCCAAAACCCCGACAACGCGCCGAACAGCGACCGGCTGGGTCAGGTCTCCTCGTCGGTGGGATACGGCTGGCGTCAACATTGTGGATCAGGTGGCAGTTTTCGGTCCACCTATGCTCACCAACCCGCGGGCAGTGGACGTCCCTCGGCGAACCCGGCCGCGGACTGCACCCCGATCACCGCCTGTTCGGCTAGTTCCGGCATGGTGCGGGCGCCGGCGTAGGTGCACGCGCTGCGCACCCCGGCGCAGATGTAGTCGATGAGGTCCTCCACCCCGGGTCGCTGCGGGTCGAGGTACATCCGAGCGGTCGAGATGCCTTCCTCGAACAGCGCCTTGCGGGCCCGGTCGAAGCTGTCGTCATGGGTGGTACGGGCAGCGACGGCGCGCTTGGAGGCCATCCCGTACGACTCCTTGTAGGGTCGGCCGGCTTCATCGCGCTGTAGGTCGCCCGGTGACTCGTAAGTGCCTGCGAACCACGAGCCGATCATCACGTTTGCGGCTCCCGCGGCCAGCGCGAGCGCGACGTCACGTGGGTGGCGCACACCGCCGTCGGCCCAGACGTGGCCACCGGCGGCGCGGGCCGCTGCGGCGCACTCGGCTACCGCGGAGAACTGCGGCCGGCCGACCCCGGTCATCATCCGGGTGGTGCACATCGCACCCGGACCAACCCCGACCTTGACGATGTCGGCGCCAGCCGCGAGGAGGTCGCGGGTGCCCTGCGCGGATACCACGTTGCCCGCTACCACCGGCACGTCCGGCCGGCGGGACCGGACCGCGCCAAGCGCGTCGAGCATCTTGCGCTGATGACCGTGTGCGGTGTCGACGACCAGCACGTCGACGCCCGCTGCGAGCAGTGCCTCGGTCTTGGCAGTGACATCGCCGTTTACCCCGAGCGCTGCGGCCACCCGCAGCCGGCCGGCACCGTCCAACGCTGGGCGGTAGAGCTCGGCGCGCAATGCCCCGGTCGTGGTCAGCACACCGACCAGCCGGCCCTGGGTATCCACCGCGAGCGCCAGTTCCTGGCGGCGGTGGTGCAGCTGGTCGAAGACCTTGCGTGGTTCGGTCTCGGCGGGCACCACCACCAGATCGGTCTGCGCCACGTCGGCCAGCCGGGCGAACCGATCGACCCCGGCCAGTTCGGCCTCGGTGACCAGCCCGGTCGGACGGTGCGTGCCGTCGAGCACCACCACGGCCCGGTGCGCTCGCTTGGACAGCAGGTTGATCGCGTCGGCGACAGCGTCCTGCGGACCGAGCGTGAGCGCGGTGTCCAGCACCAGATGCCGGGATTTAACCCAGGTCACCGTCTCGGCGACCGCTGCAGGATCCACGTCTTGGGCTAGCACTACCAGGCCGCCGCGGCGGGCCACCGTCTCAGCCATCCGGCGACCCGCCACCGCGGTCATGTTGGCGACCACGAGCGGGATGGTGGTTCCGGACCCGTCCACCGTGGACAGGTCCGCATCGAACCGCGACGCCACCTCTGAGCAGGACGGCACCAGGAACACATCGTCATACGTCAGCTCGTAGCCCGCCCGATACCCCTCCACAAACCGCACTCCCCAACGCTACTCAGCTCTTCCCGCCGTCAGCGGGGCCAGCGCGGTTATTGAGCACCGGATAGCCACGCTGAGGCCGCTCAATGCGGGGTTACCGTGGTGCAGGTGCGCGGGTTGTTTGTGGGTGTCGCGACGCTGGATCTGGTGCAGCGGGTGGGACGGCGGCCTGGGGTGGATGAAAAGGTGGTTGCCCAGCGCTGTGATCTTGCGGCAGGGGGTCCGGCCGCGGCGGCCGCGGTGACGTTCAGTGCGCTGGGTGGGCATGCCACGCTGCTCTCCGCGCTGGGTCCCGGCCCGATCGGCCAGTGGGTGGCGGCCGACCTGTACGGCGCCGGAGTGCATACCGTGGATGCCTGGGCCGGCGGCGCGGACCTGAGTATCTCGGCGATCACCGTGCTCGACGGCACCGGCGAGCGGTCGGTGGTGTCCCGTAACCCTGAGGAGGTGCTCGTCGCCGTACCCGCTGACCTGCAAGCTCTGATCCGGGACGCCAACGTCGTGCTGATCGACGGGCACTATCCTGCCTTGGCGGTCGCCGCAGCCCGCGCCGCGCGGGCTGCTGACATACCGGTGGTGTTGGACGGCGGCAGCAGTAAACCGGTGTACGCCGAACTGGTGCCGCTGGCCGATGCCATGGTGTGCTCGTCGAGCTTCGGGGGATTACCGGAAGGTTTCGACGCGGTGGCCGCGGAGATGCTGGCCGCGGGCGCCCGCCTGGTGGCCATGACAGCGGGCGGCGCGCCGGTGCGGTGGCGGACCCGGAACGCCACCGGCGCTGTCGACGTCCCTGAGGTCACCGTCCGCGACACGCTGGGCGCCGGCGACGTGCTGCACGGTGCGTTCGCCTTCGCGCGGGCACTAGGCGTCACCGATCCCGAGCGCAGCTTGGGCTTCGGCGTCACGGTGGCCTCATTGCGGGTGCAGCACATCGGTCCGCGGTCCTGGCGCGGCGATCAACGGTTGCACGGGTTGGACGTCTAGCCAGTGCGCCGAGGTCAAGCCGAGTTCACGTGCCATAACGGCATGCACACCGGGGTGCTAGCTGGCTGCGTCGCGCAGCCGACGAGCGAGGGGCTCGCGTCCCACCGGCTGGGCCAGGTGATCAGTCGGCGGAGTTGGCGGGATCGGCCGGACCAGCGGCG
>JBHELN010000316.1:0-3398 GCA_046263115.1 Pseudonocardiaceae bacterium
TACGGCGGTGGCAAGCGGGTACCCCAGGGGGCAGACAACGCGCGGATGAGCCGGCACAGTCGCCCGGTTGCCGGAACGAAAGCGCAAGCGGGGGACGTGAGCCGTCAGTAATAGAGGATTCCATTGTCGGGGAGTGGTTGATCCGTCTGATCATCATCATTAGGTGGCGCGAAACATTGCGCGGGTGACGCACCGTCCACTGGACATTCAGACTTATGTGATCGAATTTCACAACCAGGACTTCTACCGTCCGTGCTTAACTCCCGTGCGGAAGGGTGCGTGTCTGGTGCCCTAGGCGGTCAGGAGCTTTCTGGGAACAAAGAGGGAGGGATATATATGAGGATCACCGAAATCTTCCACACTGGCTGCGGTGGCAGGAATAATTACGATCACCACGGCGGGGGTGGCTATGGGGGCGGCTGGGGCAGCTACGGCAGCCGTTCGCGCTACAGCAGCTGCGGTGGATATGGCGGCGGCCATGGTGGCGGATATGGCAGCGGCTGGGGCAGCTATGGCCACCGGAGTGGTTACCGCCACAAGAACCGCGACCATGGCGGGTGTGGCTACTAGTTGACGGCCACTTAGCCGCTCGCAGCGGCTACCGGCAGCGGCTACCGGCAACGAGATCAAGAGGGGCCGGGCGGAACCGCTTCCGCTCGCCCCGCTTGATACCGCTCATGGTTCGATAATTTCCAGCACGCCCTCGGCGGTGCCGGTGACGTACAAGCGCCCGGTTGGGCCGTCCACGGCAACGCTATTGGGTTGGCGAACAGTCGGCAGCGGGGTGGCCAGGACAGGCTGGCTGGCACTGAGATTCAAGCCGATCACCTCATTGAGGGCGGTGAGGGTCACCCACAATCGATCACGGACCGCGTCGTAGGCGACTCCGTAGGGGGTGCCGGGCAGCTCCACTCGGCTGATCTGGCGGATCGCCGGCTGCAGTTCGTAAAGCAGCACGGCCCCGCCGCGGGTGTCGATGACCGCCAGGTGGCCGCGCTTGTCGGCGATCACGTGAGTGGGGCCGGCACCGGCCGGTAGCTCAGCGACTCGCTGCAAACGCTGCGCGTCGTAGACGGTCAGGGTGTTCTCCCGGACGTCGACCAGACCGACGAGGTTACCGACGGCCGCCAGGCCGGCGGGCTGGGTGACGTCGGTAAACGTGTGCACGACTCGATCACCCCGCACAGCCACCACACTGTGGCCGAGCTCGTTGGCTATGAACACGGTGCCATCGGCGGCTGCGGTGGCGTCATGCGGTACCACGCCGGTCATCACCTCGGAGGCAATCTCCCCACCGGGCAGCGTTACCCGGATGAGCCGGTTCGCGCCCTCGTCGGGGACCAGCACGGGGCCGCCCGGGGCAGCGAGCTGTAGATGCCGCAACCCGCCCGGCAGGGCGACCCTGCGTAGTATCGCGCCGGTGGTGGCGTCGAGCAGCGCCAGCGCGAACGGGTCCCGTACTCCCACGGCCACGATATGCGTCTGCGGGTCGGCCACCACGCCTTCGGGGCTGCTGCCCACCGGAACCGCCCGCCCGGCCGGTGGCGCGTTAGGCACGGGAGCAGGAGCGGGCTCGGCCGCCGGCGGCAGCTGCGCTACCGGCGGCGCAGGCGGCGGCGACGAACCGCAACCCGTCAGGGCCGTGGCAAGAACGGTTGCGATAACCCAGCGAGGACGCACGGCGGGTGATTCTCCCGCGCGCCGCACGGCGTTGCTCCGGTACCCAGCGTCGCACCTTCCCGGTGTGCGGTAGCTGGCCCTACCGTTGGCACGATGAGTGTCGCAGCAGCCAAGGTGAGCGCTTTCCGTGCACTTCATGTGCCGGGCCGGCCGTTGCTCATGCCCCACCCCGGGGACGCCGGAACGGCCAAGCTCCTCGCGTCGCTGGGCTTTCAGGCGTTGGCGACGACCAGTAGCGGGCATGCAGCGACGCTGGGGCGGCTGGATGGTTGCGTCCAGCGCGCCGAGGCCCTGGCGCATGCCGCGTCCATCGTCGCGGCGGTGGATGCTCCGGTATCCGCTGATCTGGAGAATGGCTTCGCCGACGACCCCGAGGCGGTGTTCGCCACCGTCACCGAGGCCGTGGGGGTGGGGCTGGCGGGTTGCTCAATCGAGGACTTCTCCGGTGACTCAATCTACGACCTCGCGCTGGCCGCTGAGCGAGTGGCCGCGGCAGCCGGTGGCGGGCTGGTGCTCACGGCCCGGGCGGAGAACTTCATCCGCGGAAACCCTGATCTGGCCGACACGATCAAGCGGCTGCAGGCGTACCAGGAAGCCGGCGCAGACGTCTTGTACGCACCCGGGCTCACCGCCGCAGACGACATCCGCAGCGTGGTCTCCTCGGTTGATCGGCCGGTCAACGTGCTCACCCTCCCCGGCCTGCCCACGGTGGCCGCGCTGGCGCAGCTGGGAGTAGCCCGCATCTCGGTGGGGGGCGCCTTCAGCCAGGTGGCTCTGGCGGCGCTGGACCGAGCCGGCCGAGAACTCCTCGAGTCGGGAACGTACGGATTCCTGGACTCCGCCGCCGAGGGTCGCAGGCAGGCGTCCGCAGCCTTCACCGCCCTCTGAGCGGGAATGTGATGAACGTGGGCCGTGTCGCCGGCCGGACGTGGCTGCTGGCCAGTGGCATCGCCGTGCTCGGCTACGTTCTGGTCGGCTACCGGTTGTTCGGCTTCAGCCTGGTGGACGCGGTCTATCTCACCCTGTCGGCGCTGACCACCGAGGGCTTCGCGACCCCGGTAACGCTGTCGGATGGCGCAAAGATCTTCACGGCGAGCCTGTCGTTGTTCGGGGTCACGGTGTTTCTGGCTGTCCTCGGTGTGCTGGCCAGCGCGCTGATCGATGGGAAACTCGTGCAGAGATCGAGGAGGTGGTCCATGCAACGACAGATCACCGAATTGCGAGACCACCACATCGTGTGCGCCTACGGGCGGGTGGGCCGCGCAGCGGCTCGTGAATTCGAAGCCGACGGTGTGCCCTTCGTGGTCATCGAGCTGAAGCCCGAGCTGGAAGAGGATCTCAAGCGTGACGGCGTGCTGTATTTGATGGGCAACTCGTCGTCGGAAGCAATCCTGCGTGCCGCCGGGATCCACCGTGCGCGCGGACTGGTGTGTGCGGTCGACTCCGACGCCGAGAACGTCTACATCACTCTGGTGGCACGGTCGCTCAATCCGACTATCAGCATTGTGGCCAGGGCCTCGGAGGATGCCGCGGCTGACCGGTTGTACCGAGCGGGAGCGAATCGGGTGGTCTCGCCGTACGCCACCAGCGGCCGGCGGATGGCGCTGATCGCGCTGCGCCCTGAGGTAGTCGACTTTTTCGATCTCGCGCTGGCCGCTGAGCGAGTGGCCGCGGCAGCCGATGCCGGGCTGGTGCTCACCGCCCGGGCGGAGAACTTC
>JBHELN010000317.1:0-3157 GCA_046263115.1 Pseudonocardiaceae bacterium
CGTGAGTAACGTGCGCGCGGGCCTCGTGATCACGGGAACCGAGCTGCTCAGTGGCCTGATCACTGACCGCAACGGGCCGTGGCTGGCCCAGCGGCTGGGTGAGCTGGGCGTCGAGGTGGCGCACGTGATCTGTGTCGGCGACCGGCCGGCCGATCTGGCCGCGGCGTTGCACTTCCTTGCCGATCAAGGAGTCGAGCTGATCGTCACCAGCGGCGGGTTGGGCCCGACCGCGGATGATCTGACAGCGGAGGTGGTCGCCGGCTTCGCCGGCGTGCAGCTGGAGCTTGACGAGGCGATGGAGCAGCAGATCGCCGCTATCCTGGCCCGGTTTCGCCACCTGTCGACTTTCGACGCCGAGGGCCTACGGGCCGCAAACCGCAAGCAGGCGATGGTGCCCCGGGGCGCCACGCCGCTGGACCCGGTGGGCACCGCACCCGGGCTGGTGGTGCCGGTCGATGGCGGACCCACGGTGGTCGTATTGCCCGGGCCGCCGCGGGAACTGCAGCAGATGTGGCCCGCGGCCCTGGCCACCCCGCCCGTTCGGAAGGTGTTGTCGCGCACCGAGCCGTTCGAGTTCGCGCAGCTGCGGCTGTTCGGTCTGCCCGAATCGCAGATCGCGGTGACCTTGCGGGAGGTTGGCGAGGAGCTGGATCTGACCCCGCTGGAGATCACCACCTGCCTGCGGCGCGCTGAGCTGGTGATCGACATCAGGCATCGGCCCGGCGCCGAAGCCACCCGCGACGCGCTCATTGAGGCGATCCGCAGCCGGCACGCCCGGTACCTGTTCTCCACCGACGGGACGTCGCTGGACAAGCAGGTCGCGCGCCTGCTGCGGGGCCGGCGGATCGGGCTGGCGGAGTCGTGCACCGGCGGGTTGCTGGCCGCCCGGCTCACCGACCTGGCGGGGTCGTCGGAGTACGTCGCCGGCGGCGTGGTCGCCTACTCCAATGAAGCCAAGACCCAGCTGCTCGGAGTGCCGGCGGGGCTGATCGAGCAGTACGGAGCGGTGTCACCGCAAGTGGCGCGGGCCATGGCTGATGGAGCGCGGCAGCGCTTCGGTGCCGCAATCGGGGTGGGTATCACCGGGGTGGCCGGCCCTGGCGGGGGCACCGACGCCAAACCCGTCGGCTACGTGTGCCTGTGCGTCACCACCAGGGAAGGTGCGGCGGTAGCCGGCGACCCGGTATTGCCCGGCGACCGTGCCGAGATCCGCAACCGGGCGGTGACCGGCGCAATGCACCTGCTTCGCCGGCTGCTCGAGGCCTAGCGCAGCGCCTTACGATCCGGCTTGCCCTTGACCGCACCGTAGATCGCCGAGCCGATGAGCACTCCCGCACCGATCACCAGCGCCCAGAACAGCAGCTTGAATGCCAAGCCCAGCACCCACCCCAGCACCGTGAACGCGATCCAGATCAACGCAACGATGCCGAGCACCTTGATCAAGGTCTGCATAACGTCTCCTCAGCATCTGTGGCGGACTACTGTCCAGTAGACACCCATCCAGCGCGTGGGCGTATCGGGGTAAAACCCTGGCACGCGCTAAGTAGTTGCCGGATCCGCTGAACCCGGCCTCGCGCTGGCCAGCGAAGGTGCATGAGCATCCATGACAGGCGGGTCAGCAGGTGCTCAAGCCTCCATGCGACCCTTCACTGCCGGGTTGGCGGTCGCCGGGCGGCGCTGCGCGGGGATTTGCGGTCCTTGTGCCGGTACCTGGCGGACCACTGCTGCCCAGGCGGTGAGGAACAGCAGGAACCGGGAGACGAAGTAGGCGAACACCATCAGACCGATCACCGGACCGAACAACTTGCCGGTGGGGCTGGCGGTGACGCTGTCCAGGTAGATGGCGAAGGCCTGTTTGAGGACCTCGAAACCGATCGCCCCGAACCAGGCGGCGCGCATCGCCCTGCGCAGTGGGACCGGCTGGCGCGGCAGCCGGGCGATCACCCAGAGGAACACCAGCCACATGCCGACGATCGACGCCGCCACAGCCAGGGCGGTCAATACCAGCCGGGCCCCGGGAATGCGCCCCAAACCGGCGGCGTTGAGCACCGCGCCGGCGAAGGCGGTGCCGGCGCCGGTCACCGCGAACGACATCACCAGCGCCACGCCTAATCCGAGCAGCGCGAGCAGATCGACCATCTTGGTCCGCAGGAAGCTCGCAGCCTCAGGTGCCTGATGCCCTGAGCTTGCGCACCACTGCTCAGTGAGCGCCTCGCGGAGATTGCTCATCCAGCCAAGCCCGGAATACAACGCGCCGAGCAGGCCGATGATCCCCACGCCTTCCCGAGAGGCGATCGCCCCGTCGATGACCTGGTTGACAGTCGCCCCCAAATCCCCGGGCGCCGCCGTCTGGACCTGATCCTGCAGGTGGCGCAGCAGTTCCGGGTTGCCGGCGAGCACGAAACCGGCGGCCGCGAAGGCGATCATCAACATCGGCACCAGGGACAGCACACTGAAGAAGGTGATCGCCGCGGCGTAGTGGTCGCCGTGGTGCTCCGAGTAGGACTGCGCGGCGCGCAGCAGATGATCCAGCCAGGGATAGCGCCGTCGGTAACGCTTCAGGGTCCCCCGCATGCCCTCGCAGGCTAGTGGGCGATCGCCGATTCAGCCTGTCGGCGGCAGGAAACCCACCCGGTCGTATACCGTGCGTACCGTCTCGGCAGCGACTTCCCGGGCCCGTTCGGCACCTCTGGCCAGCAGCTTGTCCAGTTCGGCCGGGTCGTCGGTATACGCGGCGACCGCCTGGCGCAGCGGGGTGACGAACTCGGCGAGTGCCTGCGCGACGTCGGACTTCAGGGTGCCGTATCCCTGGCCCGCATAGGCCGCGACCAGGTCGTCGATGCTGCGCCCGGACAACGCCGCGTAGATCACCAGCAGGTTCGACACCCCCGGCTTGCCGGCCGGGTCGTAGTAGATCTCCCGGCCGGTGTCCGTGACCGCCGAGCGGATCTTCTTGGCGGACACCTTGGGATCGTCCAACAAGTCGATCACACCGGCCGGTGACGAGGCCGACTTGCTCATCTTGGCCGTCGGCTCCGCCAGGTCGTAGATCTTCTCGGCGCCCTTGACGATGTGCGGGGCGGGCACCGTGAAGGTTGCGCCGTAGCGGGTGTTGAACCTGGTAGCGAGATCCCGGGTGAGCTCGATGTGCTGGCGC
>JBHELN010000318.1:0-6231 GCA_046263115.1 Pseudonocardiaceae bacterium
GCGCACCGTTTCGTCAACATGCATGCGTTTTAGAAGTCCGGCTAGGAGGACGGTGCTGGACGCTGGCATCCGCGCGGTGACCGGCGCGGGCTGGACCGCCGGTACAGATCATCCGCAGCCCGGGCACCGGTGGGCCCGGCGTTACGCAGCGTCCCACGCGCAGCAAACAAACAGAGCGACTCCACGTCGACGACCGTGACGTTCGACCGGCGCGGAGGTGGCCAGCCCCGGCGAGGGACCCGACCCTTGTCCTAGTTGCGGCACAGCTAACGCCAGCCGGGCACTGCAGGGATTTCGGTACGCGCGAGACGGAATCTAGGTACGCGCGATGGGGCGCAGTGGTACGTCGTCGGTTGATCTTGCGTAGGTCAGCCCGCCAAATTTATTCTTACTAAGCCGCATGGCTGCGTGGGCCCTATGCTCAACACAATGCACGTTCGGGATTGGACGGCAACCTTCACCGCATCGGCGGGCTCTGCCCGGCCGGGGCCGGGATCGCCCGTAGATCTCTGCTTATAACGACTCCGTCAATCAATTTTTTGCAATGCCTGGGCATCCGCGCCGATCGGTCCTGATGTATGGATGTATGCTGGACCAGCCCGAACGACAGGCGACTGAACTGTGGCGCAGCGGCGGGCAACATGGGGAATCGCCAGTCAACAAACCCACACGTGGCCCTCGGTCGGCAGGTACTCGACGCCATCAGCGTCGATAAAGAACGATACGGCAGCCTCTGCCGACGTGGAATCGTCGTTGTGGCAGCAGTCATGGTCGGGTGCCTTGGTCTTACCCTGCGGGAGGGTGCTGCCCAGGCATAGCAGGTAGCCCACGCCGCCGTTTATCGCATGGAATTCGACCACGCCCAGATCGTAGATCACCGTCGCTGCCGGCCACATCGCCCGGATAGGGTGGTGTTACGGCTCTGCTACTTGGTCGTTTCGTCGCTTGGTCTAGTACGCCAGACTAACGCTGATGGCTTCGGCGCTTAAAGTAGCTGGTGGGGTTCTGGTGGAGACGAATTCCCGAGTTTGGCGCGTTACCGTCCAGGTCAACGGTGAAGCTGTCATAATAGGCCTGGCGCCGGCGGCCTTGACTTGGTAAATGCCCATGAGTGGCTTGCCGGGATAGATAGGGTCAGGCCCTAGCCAATGTGGGTTAATCCGGTAGAATCATTAACACCGCAATGGAACGAAACGACCATCATTGTCTGCTCAACCAGGTCGGGTGGTAAGACCGCTGCTGACAGCCGGGTCACCCGGAGTGCACCCACGTCAGCAGCGCAAGCTCTCGCGACGCGGCTGACCGGTTCGGGGCCGCTGCGCTGTGGCCCGAGAAACCTTGACCAGCAGCAATTGCAACCCTAACTGCAACCCTCCACCGCTCCTGGGCGGATCTTCGTTGTGGATCCGTCCAGGAGCGGGTGGAGCCGCCTCGGGGAATCGAACCCCGGACCTGCTCATTACGAGTGAGCCGCTCTGTCCGACTGAGCTAAGGCGGCGACGTCGGCCAGCAAGCGCAGCCCAGTGTAGCTGGATCTCTTTCGCGCAGAAGGCGGCCCTACCGCCGCAGGGACAGCCCCGACCACCGCACGGTGATCATGTGCGCTCGCTGTGCAACGCGCTGGTCAGCGCCTCGATGGCGATGCGCGGTTTGACGTTGAGCTCCAACGCCTCGCGGCAGGCGAGCACCGCTTCTAGCCGGCGGAGCAACGCCTCCGGCGGCAGCTGGCCAGCCATGCCTGCGATGTCGGCGGCGCGGTCGGGGTGCGTCAGGGCCACCGTCGCCCCGAAAGAAGTGACCAGCGTGTCGCGGTAGAAGCCGGCAAGGTCGACCAGGGCGCGGTCCAGCGCGTCGCGCTGGGTGCGGGTGGCCCGGGACTTCTGGCGGCGCTCCAACTCCCGAATAGCCCCCTTCGCCCCGCGGGCCGCCGCTGCGGCGCCCTTCCCGGTTCCGCCCGCCCCGAGGGCGGTTTCCAGCTCTGACGTCTCGGCGGCATTGCGCGCCGTGGTCAGGCCGCTGGCCTCCGACTCGGCGGCCCCGACCAGCTCGTCAGCCATCGCGAACACGTCTGCCAGCGAGCGCAGCGCGGTCGGCACCCGTAACACGGCCTCGCGTCGGGCCCGGGCCTCGGGATCGGTGGCCAACCGGCGGGCCCGGCCGACGTGGCCGCCGCACACCGAGGCCGCCCAAGCAGCGACAGCGTCGTCGATCGCGTCCCGGGTCACCAGTACCTCGGCGATCGCCGCGGCGGCCGGCGTACGCAATCCCACCGTGCGGCAGCGCGAGCGCAGCGTCACGGCGATGTCCTCCGGGTGGTCC
This sequence comes from Pseudonocardiaceae bacterium, assembly GCA_046263115.1. Lineage (GTDB taxonomy): Bacteria > Actinomycetota > Actinomycetes > Mycobacteriales > Pseudonocardiaceae. The sequence goes on from JBHELN010000318.1 coordinate 2,320, forward strand.
GACGGCGCGCAGAGCAGGAACACGGTGCGCGGCGGGGGCTCCTCCACGGCTTTGAGCAACGCGTTGGCCGCGCCCTCGGTGAGCCGGTCGGCGTCCTCGATCAGGAGTACTTGCCAGCGACCCGCGGAAGGTCGCCGGGAAGCGCCGGCAACCAGCGTGCGCATCTCCGCCACCGAGATGGACAAGCCTTCCGGAATCACCTGACGGACATCGGGGTGGGTGCCGGCCAGCGTGGTCCGGCAACCCTGGCAGGCGCCACACCCCGGCCCGGCTTCGGGATCGGTGCACTGAAGTGCGGCAGCAAAGGCCCGGGCCGCCACCGAACGGCCGCTACCCGGGGGACCGGTGAACAGCCAGGCGTGAGTCATCGCCCCAGCCGAACGAGCCGCCTCGACAAGCGCGGCGATGGCCGGACCCTGCCCGACCAGGCCGGCCCACACGCTCATCCCCGGCCAGCCGACGGTGACCGCCTGCGCACCGCAGCCCGCAGGTCAGCCAGCAGCGACCCATCGAGCCGGTCGTCCATCTGGCGGTGCGCGGACACGCCGACCATCGCGGCCAGCAGCCCGGCGCACAGCAGCACCGGGCGGGTGCCGTCGATGGTCACCGTCTCGCTGAACACGGTGAGCGTGCGCTGCTGGACCAGTCCGACCGCGAACGGGACCATGGCCATCGACGCAAGCAGGTCCAAGCGGACCAGCGACTGAACGAAGGCGATGGTGCGCCCGCGCATCTCATCGGCCACCTGGGCACCGATGATGGTCAGGCCGGTGAGGAACGCGACGCCCGCAGCGCAGCCCACGCCGATGACGGCGACTAGGGCGACGAGCAGGTGCGGTGCGAGTGCGACGGCGACCAGCGCCAACCCGGCCGCCACGATGGCGAGCCCGAACAAGCCGCGGTGCCGGATCCGGCGGGCCGCCAGTGGCATGACCGCCATTCCCAGGCCGAGCCCGACGAACAGCGACGCGAACAGCAACCCGTAGGCGGCGTCGCCGCCGCCCAAGCTGGTGGAGTACAGCTTCGCGGAGGCGATGACGGCACCGCCTGCCGCGAACGCGCCGAGGATCCCGGTGACCAGGCCGCGCACCAGAGGGGTGGCGCGGACGAACACCACGCCATCGCGCAACATTGCGAACAGCCCAGGTTGGGCATCGCGCCCGGTCGCCGCACGACCGGAAATCTCGGGGATACGGGTGCCGACGACCAGCGCGCAGAATGCGTAGGCGACGCCATTGATGCTCAGCGCCAGGTAGGCCGACCCTTCAGCATCGGAAAACGCCGGGCCGAACTTGGACAGCGCGCTGAACACCCCGGAGGCGACCAGCACCGCCACCCCGTAGGTCATGATCAGCGATAGCTGGTTGGCGGTTTCCACCTGGTCGGGGCGGCGCAGCAGGTTGGGGATCGAGGCGTCTTTGGCGGGGATCCAGAACAGCGCGCACAGTTCGATCAGAAACGTCGCCGCGAACAGCCAGGCCAACTGTCCGACCAGCGGGATGGACAGGAACAGCCCGGCCCGCAGGACGTCACAGACCACCATCTGGTGCCGGCGGTCCAGTTTATCCGCCAGTGCTCCGGCCAGCGGGCCGAGCAGCATCGCAGGAAGCAGCTTCGTCGCGACCACCCCGCCGAGCGCGAAACTCTGCGCTTGGTAGCCGCTGGTCAGGTGGGTGGCCAGGGCGGAAAGCGCCAGCAGGGACTGCCACTCGGCCACCGCGGTGATCGCCGTGACGCCCCACAGCCGGCGGAACGCCGGAATGGCCAGCACACCGCGCACCCGCTGCGCGGTGGAGCCCGCCAGGTCGGGCTCGGCTGGGCGGTCCATGCGGCTCCATGGCTTAGCGGGGCTAGCGCAGGCGTTTACATCCGGATGGAGTCAAGCAGGTCGGCGAGGCGCTTCGCGAGTTGGGGGCGTGACGCCGGGGCCAATGTGAACCACCGGCTGCGGTCGACTCCGCGTTTCTGTCCGATCGTGTACCCGCCGCGTTCGGTCTCGTAGTAGGTGACCACGAACTCCGCGACGTGCCTTGCGCCGTGCCGGTCGTACCGGGCCGCGCCGAACTTACCGCCACCGAGCTTGGGGCCCTGCAGCATCGCGCGGAAGTGCCGCGCGTCATCGCCGCGTGTCCCACCGAGCAGCAGGGTGCGTTCCACTTCGGCACCGGTGAGTCCCTCCTGTTCAGGAAGGAGCTCAGCCGGAACCGACACCGCGGTGCCACTACCCATCGGCCTGTCAGGAACGACCTGGGCCACCACAGTGGGCAGCGCGGTGACCCGCACCGCCCGCAGGCTCAGCCCGCTCTCGCCGAGCTCGGCCAGGGCGGCGTGCTCGCCGCGCGCGCACCCCCCGACCGTCCGGCTTCCCGCGGAATTCTGCAGCCGGGCATTGAACTCGACTGCGGGTCGGGAGATGAGGTTCAGCGTCTCCGCCAGGTCCGGGTTGAGCTGCCGGGTGTCGGCCAACCTGCGGGCGCGTAGCGCCTCCCACGCCTGCCGCTGCGCATGCGTGCGTTGTTCGACCGTGCGGGGCACGCCACCGGGCGGTCGGAGGTTCCAGTGCAGCAGTCCGAGTCTCAGCTGCTGCCACGCCAGCAGGTACTCCTCGGTGGTGAGCTCCACCGTGTCTTGCGGGACACCCGCACCCGGGGCGCTCGTGACAGTCACCCGTCAGCTCCGATTACGGGTGGGGCGGTTCGAGGTAGCTCGCCGATGATTGCGTTGGTGTCGTGCTCGATGAGGTAGCTGGGTCGCCGGTGCTCGGTGTGGCTGTCCCGATTTGCGGTTCCGGTTGCGCCGAGCGGAGCGCCCTCCCATCCGGTTGCACCACGGGCGGCTCTGCCGGCACCGATGTGCTCGGCGTTGACCGGCGCCGCGCTACCCAGATGCGACGACTCCTCGCCGAGCCAGGCAGTAGGACGGGGCCCGAATTCACCACCTGTGCTACGAGGTCGCCTCCCGGCGGCACGGAAGGGGGCTGGCGCGAAGCCGGCCGCTGCGGCTGGTGTGATCGCGCCTGCCCCCGCTACCGGCTCGTCGTGCGCGAAGGGGTACCCGCTGCCCAGCTGGGGCGTGGTGGGCGCTACCGGTGCCTGGTGGGTTCGGGACGCGGCCTGTGGCGCGGTACCCGCCGCCGCGACGGTCGCCGCCGCGTACCCGGCCACAGCCGGAGCCGCCTGCGTCGCAGGCGCATGCGGTATGCCCGCCTGCGTCGGGCTGACCGGTGCGGTGCCGTAGGCAGATGTGCCACCGGCTCCGGCGACACTGCCCAAGGACGGATTCGACACGTCGGCGACCACCACCGGTGCCGCGGTGAACTCTTGGCTGACCGCCAGGTTGTCATTCGAAGACGCCTGGTAAGCGGTCATCAGCTCCCGGGCGCGCTGCTCAGCCTGCTGGGCCGCCACCTGGTCGCGCTCGTGCTGGGTCTGGATGCCAGGCAGCCATTCCACCGCGTGGTCAGCCATCCACGTGGCCGGGTCCTGGCTGAACGACACGTCGGCGACCTTCACCGGCTGAGGCATGTTGTCGCGGGTGTGCGCGAAGCTGCCTGCCTGTTCCGCGATCCGGGCAGCCATCGCATTCGCTGCGGTCACGCTGCCGTCGAGCCACGGCATCAGCGCCATTGTGGCGTGCGTCGCCGCATCGGCCGCGGCGCCCTGCTGTGCGGCTGAGATTCCGCGGATCGCCTGCTCGACGACTCCGTGCAGGTCCCGCAGCTTCGCCGCGACGCTGCGCCAGCCCTGGCTGGCGTCCATCAGACCAGCACTGCCCGGACCTTCGATGATGTGCTGGTAGATCGTCTCGTGCGAGACGGTGCTGTAGTCGATATCGGTGCCCACGGTGCCCCCTCGTCAGCCCTTCAGCGGCGGCAGGTTGGCCAGCACGGTCTCCGCGAGCTCCCGAGCCGGC
>JBHELN010000319.1:0-3498 GCA_046263115.1 Pseudonocardiaceae bacterium
CGAACGGCTTGACCACATAGTCATCCGCGCCCTCGGTCAACCCCCGCAACCGATCCGCCACCCCGTCGCGCGCGGTCAGCATCACCACTCCGGCTGTCGAGGACCGGCGTATCACCTCCAGCAGCGCGAACCCGTCTCGCCCCGGCAACATCACGTCAAGCATCACCACGTCGGGACGGAACACCGTCAGGTCCCGCTCCAGCGTTTGCCCGTCCGGCTTGGCCAGCACCGCGTGCCCGGCACCGGCCAGTGCTGTCTGAACCGCGACCCGGATCGCCTCCGCGTCCTCGACCACCAACACCCTGGCCCCGGTCACGGATCCCATCCTCCCCGCCGCATCCGCACGGCGCTGCTGAAAGACAGCTGAGGATGGCAGCGGTTCGCTGGCCCCATGCTTCGAGATGGGCTTAGCGTCGGCGGATGTGGGAACCGCGACGGAGGTGATCACCGATCGGGATGCGGTGCGCAGGCTGCTGCAGCGAGTCGGGCTCGGGCCGCGCCTCGGGGAACTCGATGCGGCCGCCTCCCATGGTTTCGACGCCACAGTGGACGCACTGATCCAACCTGCGACCAGCGCGGATGCTGGTGTGGCAGCGACGCCGGTGCCGGATTTCGGCGCGCCAGCCCCACGGCTGACCAAGATGGCCGATGTCGAGGCACGCCAGGTGCAACGCCGAGAACAGGCTGCTCAGACTCGCCAGTTGCAGGTGTGGTGGCTGGATCGGATGGTCGCGGTGGACGCGCCTTCCCCGGAGCGGATGACGTGGTTTTGGCACGGCCATTTCGCCACCAGCGTCGTCAAGGTCCGCCGCGCAGATTTGATGGCTGGCCAGAACGCCACCCAGCGCCGCCTGGGTCGCGGAGATTTCCGGACGCTGGCGCACGCGATGATCGTCGATCCGGCCATGCTGGTCTGGCTCGACGGCGGCGGCAACCGGCTCGGGCGGCCGAACGAGAACCTCGCGCGGGAATTTATGGAGCTGTTCACGCTGGGGGTAGGCAACTACTCCGAGACCGACGTCCGCCAAGCGGCTCGCGCGCTCACCGGCTGGCAGGTCGACTACCGCACCGACACCGCCGTCTTCAAACCCCGCGCCCATGACGCCGGGCCGGAGACCGTGCTCGGCGCACCGGGTGACTACGACGCGCCCAGCCTCGTCGACCGGGTCCTCAGCCTGCCAGCCGCGCCCCGGTACCTGGCGCAGCGGATCTGGACTCGGTACGTGGCTGACAACCCGCCGGACCCGGCCACCCTCGACCAGTTGGTCACTGCATATGGGCCGGGTCATGACATCACCGCCCTGCTCACCGCCGCGGTGCGCTCGCCGGCTTTCCGGGCCCCGGCCTCGGTGCTGGTGAAAGAGCCGGTGCTGTGGTTCGTCGCCGCATTACGAGCATTGCGGCTGCGGGCGTCGAAGCTTCCCCAGGCGGTGCTGGCTGCCACGCTGACCGGACTAGGGCAGATTCCCTTCGCACCGCCCAACGTCGGTGGATGGCCCGCCGGCCCGCAATGGCTGACCACCGCCGCCGCGCTGACCCGGCTGCAGGTGGCCATCAGATTGGCAACTCTCGGCGACATCTCCCCAGTCACCGATGCCGCACCGGGCGACCGCGTCGACGCCACCGCCGCGCTGCTGGGCCTGCCTACGCTCACCGACCGAACCCGCGGCGCGCTGCGCACCCTGCCCGACCAACCCGCCCAGCTGGTGGCGCTGGCCATCGCCAGCCCGGAAAACACCGTCAGCGCATAAGCGGGAAAACCCATGGTGAGCTCCCTGACCCGGCGCCGGTTCCTCACCTACTCCGGTGGTGCCGCCGCGATCGCCGCTGCCGCTGCGACCGCGAGTGTGAGCTGGGCGACGTTGGTCTCCCGTGCCCGCACCGACCCTTTGCCGGTGGGCGCCGGGGTGGTCGTCATGGTGACCCTCTACGGCGGCAACGACGGCCTGAACACGGTCATCCCGGCAGGTACCCCCGCCTACCACGACGCCCGGCCCGAGCTGGCCTACACCGAGGAGGAGATACACCCGCTCGCCGACGGGCTCGGGCTCAACCCCGCCATGACCGGTCTGAAAGCACAATGGGACCAAGGTCATCTCGCGATCGCGCGAGGGGTGTCCTACCCCCAACCCAACCACAGTCACTTCCGCTCGATGGACATCTGGCAGACCGCCTCACCGGCTCACCCCCTGCCCACCGGCTGGTTGGGCCGCTGGCTCGACGCCACCGGCCATGATCCGCTGCGCGCGGTCTCGCTGGAACCGGTGCTACCCCCCATGCTCGCCGGCGCGACCACCGCCGGCGCCGCGCTGCCCCTCCACGGGCTCACCCTGCCGACGGGCCCGCTCGCCGGCGCTTTTGAGGCCCTCGGCCAGCCCAGTACCGGAGAACCGCCGCCCCAAGCCCTCGCCGCGCAAGCCATTACCAACCTGCACCGCACCGCCAAGGTCCTCGGCCCCGCGCTCACCCACAGCCCTAACCCCACCGGCGGTGGGGCCCTGACTGCCCAGCTGGCGGTGGTGGCCCGTTGCGTGGAGATGGGCGCGCCGACCCAGGCGTACTCGGTCAGCTTGGGAGGCTTTGACACCCATACCGCGGAACGCTCTACGCAGCAGCGCCTGCTCACCGCAGTGGATCAGGCGATCACCGAGTTCCTGTCCCGGATGGCGGGCACCGCCCGTGGTCGCAACGTGGTCCTGGTGGCCTACTCCGAGTTCGGTCGCCGGGTGGCCGCCAACACCAACGAGGGCACCGACCACGGCACCGCCGGACCGGTCTTCGTGGCCGGCGCCCCGGTCCGGGGCGGGTTCATCGGCGCCCAGCCCAGCCTCACCGACCTCGACAACGGCGATCTCAAACCCACTACCGACTTCCGGGACATCTACGCCACCCTGATCGCTGACGTGCTGCGCACCGATCCCGAGCCCGTCCTCGGCCCTGGCCGCTCCACCCTGCCCCTTGTTGCCGCCTGACTGCATTTGCCACCTGGTCAACTCCCGCCGGAGGCAATCTGCAACTCGGTTTGCTCCTCGCGAGAGGCGTGCTCAAGAAGATCGGCGTTCTGACAGGCATCTCAACCACGGGCTCAGCGCGGGCGGCGGAATCGTTGGGCCAGTTCCGGGTGGTCCTCCCACCACAGCCGCGCTTGCGGGCGGGATTCAGGTGGGGAAGTCGACGGGGTCGCCTGGGTTGTATTCGTCGGGGCGGAGGCGATCTCGAGGGCGTCGAGTTCTGCGTCGATGGCCGCTGCTTGACGTTGGTCTTCTCGCATCATCCGGGTGAAGATCGCGGCGAGGAACGGCAGCCCAGCGAGATCGCCACCGATCCACAGCACCCCGGCGCCGATGACCTGGTCGAGCCGCACATCTGGTCCCCACCCTCGGTGCAGCGCCAGGTAGTACTGCGGGGCGACCAGGGGGCCCAGCCACAGGGTTAAGCCTAACGCCCCATCGAAGATCACTTCCGCGACGCTGATACCGATGCTGAGCAGGTACGGGT
>JBHELN010000320.1:0-4997 GCA_046263115.1 Pseudonocardiaceae bacterium
ACCGCAAGCTCACGCTTGTCGCACTCCGCGGTGCCGAAATCCAGACTGGCCGACAGGTCGACAGCCAGCCAGGTCTCCAGTTCCCGGTCGGCGACGGTATCGCGAATATGCGGTTCGGTGGTGCGTGCGGTGACCGCCCAATCCATCCTGCGGACGTCGTCGCCGGGCTGGTAATGCCGCGCCTCCCCCGGCTCGGTGCCCGGCCCTGGTACCAGTCCGAGGTGGTTGCCTTGCAGCAGCCCGTCCAGCCGGCGCCGTACGGTGAGCTCCAACGCGCGTAGGCCGGCCTCCATGCGGCCCTCGCGCAGCGCCGGCGGCGCCCACCGGTGCCGCTCGCCCTGCTCACCGCGCCCTGCCATTGGCTCGAACTTCCCTCCGTTGGGCAGTTGCTCGATCAGCTCTGCCCAGCGACCCCGGCCGGCGTTCCCGAGTCACCGGACTCCTGGGGGCGTGCGGAGACCTGGGGCAACGGCACGGTCTGTAATACCCGGGTGACGATGTGTTCCACCGGCACCCCGTCGGCCAGCGCGTCATAGGACAGCACCAGGCGGTGGCGCAGCACGTCGGCGGCAACGTCGATGACATCCTGCGGCAGCACGTAATCGCGTCCGCGGATCAACGCCATCGCGCGGGCGGCCGCAACGATGCCCAGGCTCGCCCGCGGGGAGGCGCCATAGGCCACCCACCCAGCGACGTCAGACAGCCCGTGCTCGGCCGGCGTACGGGTAGCCAGCACCAATCGCACCACGTAGTCAACCAAGGCGTGATGTACGAAAACCCGAGCGGCGACTTGTTGCAGCCGGATCAGTTCGGCCGGGTCGAGCACCTGATGCGGCTGTGGCGGCTGCACGCCCATCCGGTAGATGATTTCCCGCTCCTCTTCGACCGTGGGGTACTGCACGAGGATCTTGAACAGGAAGCGGTCGCGTTGCGCTTCAGGAAGCGGGTAGACCCCCTCATTCTCGATGGGGTTCTGGGTGGCTAGTACGAGGAATGGCGCGGGCGTCGGATAGGTGGTACCGCCGATCGACACGTGCCGTTCCGCCATCACCTCCAACAACGCCGACTGCACTTTGGCCGGCGCGCGGTTGATCTCATCGGCCAGCACGAAGTTCGCCATCACCGGCCCGAGCTCGACGTCGAACCGCTCCCGGCCCTGCCGGTAGATGCGGGTACCGAGGATGTCGGCGGGAACCAGGTCAGGAGTGAACTGGATGCGTGCGAAGGTGCCGCCCACCACACGCGCAATGGTTTCCACCGCAAGGGTCTTGGCTACCCCAGGCACGCCTTCAAGCAGGAGATGGCCACCGGCGAGCAGTCCGACGAGCATCCGCTCGACCAGTCGATCCTGCCCTACGATCACCCGCTGGATCTCGAACACCGTCCGCTCGATCAGCTGGGCGTCCTTGGCCGGGGACGCCGGTCGGCCGGCGTGGCTGGACGGCCCGGATGCGGGCAGGGCAACCCTGCCGTCGGCGTCGCTCATGGGTCCTCCTCGCGCAGGGTCCAGCACACCGGTGGTGGCACGTCACTGAGGTGCCAGGTCACTGAGGTGCCACGTCCCTGAGGTGCCAGGTCAGTGACAGCAGGCATGGCGACATGCACGGACGCCCGGTTGGTTGCGGGATCCACGCAGACCCAACCGCGGTGCCGGTATGGCGGCTGTGAAGGTTCTCGCCGGATCTACAACACCCGCACGGCATAAGGCATGATCTCGGTATAGCGCACCGGGGCGACGCGGACCGCAGCACCCGAATACGGCGCTTCGATCATCTGTTCGCCGCCGATGTACAGGGCCACATGATGCACGTCTCCGTCCGTGCCCCAGAACAGCATGTCGCCGGGACGCTTCTGAGCCAGCGGCACCTTTCGGCCGGCGTTGTACTGGAAGCCGCTGTAGTGCGGTAGGGCGTAGCCGAGGGCGCGGGAGAACGCGTAAATCATCAACCCGGAACAGTCGAAGCCGATCTTGCGGTAGTCCCCGAAGGTGTCTGCAACTCCGCCGTCGCGAACACCGATGGTAGGTCCTGCCGCGTCACCGCCACCCCAGGAGTAGCGGACACCGAGTTGGGCCATCGCCCGATTGATCACTGACTGGGCGGAGACGGCCACCGCCCGGGAACCACCGGCAGATGCCGTGCTGCGCTCGGCGGCAGCGGCCGCTGCCGCGGCAGCAGCTGCCGCGGCAGCCTGTTCACGATCCCGCTCCGCTCGCCACTCCTCGTAGCGCTGCCGCTGACCGCGTAGCCCCGCGGCGGCGTTCTGCGCGTCATAGAGCTGCCGCTCAAGGTCGGCTTTGCGATCCTCCAGGGCCTTGGACTTCGCCGCTTGCGATGTCTCAGTGTCAATCGCGACGCGATAGGCGGTGTCGAACGCGCTCTTCGCGTCGGCGGCAGTCTGCTTGGCGACCTGAGCCGCCGCCAGGGCCGCCCGGGTCTGGGAGTCTTTATTGGCCGCATCGACACGAACGCGCCGCATGTTCTCTACCGCGTGCAGCTGGGCACCTCCCACGGCATCCAGCAGCTCGGCGCGGGCCAGCAGGTCCTTGGGGCTTTTCGAGCCGAGGAAAGCCGACAGCGAACCCACCGTATTGCCCTGCCGGAAACTCGCGGCAGCGAAGTCGTCGAGATCCCGATGCGCCACAGCGATCTGCTCCGCGGCGGCGTCGGCTTCCGCGCGGGCGCTGTCTGCCCGCAGCGTGGCGGCGGACAGGGCGGCTTGCGCCGTCTGCTCATTGATCAGCGCCTTGTTGGCTTGTTCGTGCCTGAGCTCGACTTGGGACTGCGACGCCAGCAGGGCCGCATCGGCTTGAGCAACCTGGTTTGCCAGCTGCCCGACCCGGGTCGCGGTGGCATTGACGTGCGCTTGGCTGTTTTTGAGAGCGTCGTCGCCGGGGTTCGGAGGCGGTGGTGGCAGCGCATGCCCGATAGCTGGGTGGCTCACCAGGGCCAGCACCGTGAGTACACCTGCGACAAACGCACGACCGGGAACGCCACGCTTAATCCGGACGCTCACACCCACTCCTTTCCCGGCTGCTCTGCAGCAACCGCTGGTTCGCCGAGGCTGAACTCGTCAAGCCAGCACGCGGGTGCACTGTGTCACATCACTCTCATTGGCACCAACCATCCCGCTGCTAACATCAGTAACATCCGCCACATGGGCTATATGCAGTCAGGGCTGTAACGGCATGTGATCGCATGTGCAGGCGTCGGGCCGCGGAGCATCGAGGCGCTCCGGCCGGCGGTCCGGTTGCGGGCAGGGGTTTCTCGGGCCTGTCGCCGGAAAGTAAGTTCACCCGGCGCTCGCGCCCCTGCCAGTACTCTTGGCACTCTTGGCGATTTGAATTTCTGGATCTTGTCGGTGACTGTGCAGAGAATCGACTCCCGGAACTCCGAGGTAGCCCACCTCATTGCGGTGCCGCCGGACATTCACCGGCACGCAGATCCGGCCGCTGGTCGGCACCGCATGTAACGACCATGTGGGGCTACGCGGCAGTGGTGCTGCGAGGAGGGGGTGAGGACGTAGAGTCACCGGAGAGGGCACCACGCTAGCCCTTATCAGCGGAGGAGCCAGTGACCCAGGAAGCAATGAGCACCGACAGTTTCGGCACCCGCGGCACGCTGTCCGTCGGAACCGCGCGCTACGAGGTGTTCCGGTTGGCCGTGTTGGACCGGCGAATCGGCACTCCGTGGCGCGCCCTGCCGTACAGCCTGAAGGTGCTGCTGGAAAATCTGCTGCGGCACGAATCAGACGCTTCCGGTGCCCACGTCACCGCTGAGCACGTCGCGGCGCTAGCCGGCTGGAATGCGCAACTGACGTCCTCTACCGAGATCCAGTTCACCCCGGCTCGGGTGATCATGCAGGACTTCACCGGCGTGCCGTGTCTGGTCGATCTCGCCACCATGCGCGAGGCGATCAGGGATCTAGGTGGTGACGCGCGGGCGGTCAATCCGCTGGCCCCGGCCGAGCTGGTCATCGACCATTCCGTGATCGCTGACGTATTCGCCCGTCCGGACGCCTTCGAGCGCAACGTCGAGTTGGAGTACCAGCGAAATCGGGAGCGATACCAGTTCCTGCGCTGGGGCCAGGGTGCCTTCGACGAGTTCAGAGTGGTGCCACCGGGCACCGGGATCGTGCACCAGGTCAATCTCGAGCACCTGGCCCGCGTCGTGACGATCCGCGACGGTGTGGCCTACCCCGACACCGTGGTGGGCACCGACAGCCACACCACCATGGTCAACGGACTCGGCGTGCTCGGGTGGGGCGTAGGCGGCATCGAGGCTGAGGCCGCCATGCTCGGCCAGCCGCTGTCGATGCTGATCCCGCGGGTCGTCGGCTGCAAGCTCACCGGATCCATCCCTCCGGGGGCGACCGCCACCGACGTCGTGCTCACGCTGACGGAGATGCTGCGCCGGCACGGGGTGGTCGGGAAGTTCGTCGAGTTCTACGGCGAGGGCGTCGCGGCGGTGCCGCTGGCCAACCGCGCCACCATCGGCAACATGAGCCCCGAGTTCGGCTCGACGTGCGCCATCTTCCCCATCGACCAGGAGACGATGCGTTACCTGGAGCTCACCGGTCGCCCGGCCGAGCAACTGGCGCTGATCGAAGCATACGCCAAAGAGCAGGACCTCTGGCACGACCCGAGCCGAGAGGCCACCTATTCCGAATACCTCGAACTGGACCTGTCTACCGTGGTGCCCTCCATCGCCGGGCCCAAGCGCCCGCAGGACCGCATCGCGCTATCCGATGGGAAGACGGCGTTTCGTCGGGCACTGGCCGGCTATCCCGCTGCGCCACCCACCGCTGCAGAGTCCACGGTGGACCAGGCCGGTGCGGAATCCTTCCCGGCCAGTGACGCGCCCGCGGTGAGCAGCGGCGACGGCGCCGGTAAGCCGGGCACAGCGGGCCCGGTTCCCCCGGCGGCTGAAGGCGGTCCGAGCGCGCTGGGCCGTCGCAGCTGCCCGACGCTCGTGCAATGGGACGGCGCCAGATTCGAA
>JBHELN010000321.1:0-3741 GCA_046263115.1 Pseudonocardiaceae bacterium
GGGCGATCTTGAACGCGACCTCATTGGCCTCGGCACCGGAGTTGCAGAACAGCACCCGTCCAGACCCGGTGGCGCCAAGCAGATCCAGCAGCGTCTCGGCAAGCGCAATGGCCGGCTCGGTGAGGAAGAAGTTCGAGACCTGCCCGAGGGTGCTGAGCTGCTCGGTGACGGCACGTATCACGGCCGGATGAGCGTGACCTAACGCATTCACCGCGACTCCTCCGAGCAAGTCGAGGTAACGCCGGCCATCCACATCCCACACTTCGGCACCGGCACCACGGGCCAACGCCACAAGTGGAGTGCCGTAGTTGGCCATCAACGCGGCTTCCCAGCGACGCTGATAATCGGCAGTGGGCATCAGGCGTGTCCTTTCTCGGATCCCTGCTCGGGCAGCACCATGGTCCCCACTCCCTCGGTGGTGAAGACTTCGAGCAGCACTGAATGCGCCACTCGGCCGTCGATCACGTGAGCCTGTGGCACCCCGCCGCGGACCGCGCGCAGGCAGGCTTCCATCTTCGGCACCATCCCGGCGGACAGCCCCGGGAGCAGCCGCTCCAACCGGTCCGCGGTGACTTCCGACAGCAGGCTGGAACGGTCCGGCCAGTCGGTGTAGAGGCCCTCGACGTCGGTGAGCATGACGAGCTTGTCGGCGCCCAAAGCAACTGCCAGTGCTGCGGCAGCGGTGTCGGCGTTGATGTTGTGCACCACCCCGTCGGCGTCCGGAGCCAACCCGGATACCACCGGGATACGTCCGGCGTTGACGATGTCGAGCACTGCGGCGGGGTTCACCGCCACAACGTCGCCGACCAGACCGACGTCGACCTGCCGACCATTCACCGTGGCGGTGCGCCGAGCGGCGGTGAACAGGTGCGCGTCCTCGCCGGAGATGCCGACCGCGAACGGTCCGTGCGCATTGATCAATCCGACGAGCTCCCTGCCCACCTGGCCGAACAACACCATGCGCACGACATCAATGGTCTCCGGGGTGGTGACTCGCAAGCCGCCGCGGAACTCTTCGGCGATGCCCAGCCGGTCCAGCATGGCGTTGATCTGCGGGCCGCCACCGTGCACCACTGCGGGACGCAGCCCGGCCAGCCGCAGGAAGACCATGTCCTGGGCGAAGGCCTGCTTGAGCTGGTCGTCCAGCATTGCGTTGCCGCCGTATTTGATCACGACGGTGGCGCCGTGGAAACGCTGCAGCCAGGGCAGCGCCTCGGCGAGCACCGCGGCCTTCTGCGCCGCTGTCTCGATACGGGTGATCATGATGAATAGGCGCTGTTCTCCTCGACGTACCCGTGCGAGAGGTCGGTGGTGAGCACGGTGGCCTGCCCGTCGCCGAGGCGCAGATCGATCTCCACGGTGATCTGCCGGCCGGACAGGTCCGCCTTCGAGCGGTCAGCCGCTACCGTGCCGCCTTGGCAGAGCAGTACCCCGTTGATCCAGATGTCGAGCGTGTCGGCCCGTACGGTGGCTGGCGACGCGCCTGCTGCGGCGGCGATGCGACCCCAGTTGGGATCCGAGCCGAAAAAAGCGGTTTTGACCAGGTTGTCCCGGGCGACCGCGCGTGCTGCGACGAGCGCGTCGGCGTTGTCGGCCGCCCCCCGGACGGTGATGGCGATCTCCTTGGTGACGCCCTCGGCGTCGGCCTGCAAGCTCATCACCAGCTGGTGACAAACCTGGTGCACTGCGGCGGCGAATTCTTCCTCGTCGGGTGCGGTGCCCGAGGCGCCGGAGGCCATCAACAGGACGGTGTCGTTGGTCGAGCAGGCGCCGTCGATGTCCAGACGCTCGAAGGTTTCGCTGGTGGCCCGGCGCAGCGCTGTGTTCAGTGTGGAGCTGTCGACCGCGGCGTCGGTGGTGAGGACGCACAGCATGGTGGCCAGGCTGGGCGCGACCATGCCGGCTCCCTTGGCGAACCCACCCACCGTCCAGCCGGCGCCGCTCACCGCGGCCTGTTTGGGCACGGTGTCAGTGGTGAGCACGGCGGTGGCGGCGGCCAGCCCCGCTTCCGGTGTGGCGGCCAAGGACGCCGCGGCTTTGTCGACCCCGGACAGCAGCGCGTCCAACGGCAACCGCTCGCCGATCAGTCCGGTGGAGCACACGGCGACCTCAGCCGCTCCGCAGTCCAGCACCGTGGCGACCCGTTCAGCGGTGGCATGCGTGTCCTGAAATCCTTTGGGACCAGTGCAGGCGTTGGCTCCCCCGGAGTTCAGTACGGCGGCGTGCAGGCGCCCGCTGGTGAGTACCTGTTCCGACCACAGCACTGGGGCGGCCTTGACCTGATTGCGAGTGAACACCCCGGCGGCCGCTCTGGCAGGTCCATCATTAACGACCAACGCCAGATCCAGAGCACCACTGGCCTTGAGGCCAGCGGCCACCCCGGCAGTCCGGAATCCGCCCGCTGAGGTGACGCTCATTGTGATGTCCTTTCCCGGTGTTGGCCCGGTCAGGGCGCGATTCCCCAAGACGGCAGGCCAGTGGTCTCAGGCAGCCCCAGCGCCAGATTGAGGCACTGCAGCGCCGCCCCAGCGGTGCCCTTGGTCAGGTTGTCCACCGCGCCGACTGCGATCAGCTTGCCAGCGTCGGCGTCCACCGCTACCTGCAACTGAACGGCATTAGAGCCGATGACGGCGCTCGTCGCCGGCCATCGGCCGTCGGGCAGTAGATGGACGAATGGTTCCGCCGCGTACGCGGCGTGGTAGGCGCTTCGGATCTTGTCGTGGTCAGCGCCCGGTCGTAGCGCCGCAGTGCAGCTGGCCAGGATCCCGCGTGGCATCGGCGCCAACACCGGGGTGAACGACACGGTGACCGCCTGACCAGCAATGCCGCTGAGATTCTGGATGATCTCCGGGGTGTGCCGGTGCACACCCGCCATCCCGTAGACGCTGGCTGAGCCCATCACTTCGGAGCCCAGCAGGTGTGATTTCAGTGCGCGCCCGGCCCCCGACGTGCCGGACAGCGCCGTCACCACGACATCGGGAGTGGCCAAGCCGGCGTGCAGCGCGGGCGCAAGGGGAAGGCTGATCACTGTCGGGTAACAACCGGGCACCGCGATGCGGCGAGCTCCGCGTAACTTCTCCCGGCCTCCGGGCAGTTCGGGCAACCCGTATGGCCAGCTGACGGCGTGTTCACCGCCGTACCAGCGCTGCCAGGCAGCGGAGTCCGCGAGCCGGTGGTCGGCGCCGCAGTCGATCACCAGGGTGTCCTGGGGTAACTCTGCCGCCAACGCTGCGGAATGGCCGTGCGGGAGCGCGAGTATGACAGCGTCATGTCCGGCCAACTGCTGCGCTGAGGTGCCGGACAGGGTGCGCTCGGCGAGTGGGACCAGGTGCGGGTGGTGCTCACCGAGCGGGCTTCCGGCGTTCCCACCCGCCGTCAACTCACCGATCTCGATGTACGGGTGACTGAGCATCAGGCGAAGGAGCTCGCCACCGGCATAGCCACTCGCGCCTGCTACCGCGACCTTGACGGGCATGCGCATGAGTATGCACCTCTATGGAAATCCATTCAAAGAGTTTGCCGGGCGATGTCGTTGGTCAGCGCAGGCGTCCCCGGCAGACTGGGCGCGAAAGCCCGACACACCGGGCACCTGGGCGCGACACACCGGGCATGAGGGCGCGACACACCCGGGGGTGGGAACGCGGGCGAGGGAGGGTGTTAGGAGCGCAGGGTGGCGCCGTGGGTGTCGGCCGCGGCGGCGACTGCGGCGTCGCGGGCGGCGGTGGCTTCGGCGACGGTGAG
>JBHELN010000322.1:0-3139 GCA_046263115.1 Pseudonocardiaceae bacterium
AGATGAGGCCGACGACGGTAGTCGCGGCCGGGTGGTCGAGCGCATCACGCAGGGCGGGGTCTCGGTCGCCGGCCAGGATGCGCTGCACGACAGCGGCAAGCGGCGCCCAGTCTGGGTGCCCCGCGAGAGCTCGTAGCAGCGGTTTTAAGGCGTTGGTGGCATCGAGGTCACCCTTGGCGGCCGCGACCGTGGCCTCAGCCAGGGCGGCCAGCGGCGGACTCTGCTCGCGCGGCGAGGTAGACCCGACGCCGGCACGCCAGGCGTTGGCGTCGACTGGCACCGCGCCGGCCAGCGCAGCCAAAGCACGCCGGACGATGGCGGTGTCGATGGGATCAAGTCCGGTGGCCAGAGCAGGATCACGCTCACCGGTACGAATCCGGCGCAGCACGGCGACCACCTGCCGCCAGTCAGCGTGCTCGGCTAACGAAGCCAAGATCAAGTCAAGGGCCCGATCAGCGACAGTGTCACCGCACTCGGCGGCCACCAAGCCAGAGATCACCGGCTCCCACTGATCCAGGTGACCCTGAAACGGCTGCGTCGTACTCACTCCCACTCCCTGCAGCACCAACCCGGCAACTGACGCGCCTCCCAGATTCCGGGTACCGGAACTAACGGCAAGATGAACCGATGTGGCAGTTCCTGATAGGCGGTCGCGACGCATCGCGACAGCATTCTAAACTGAGCCAGTGTGGACCGCAGCGTCACATCGGCGCGACCCACTATCCGTGACACGACGTGTTCTCTGCGCACTGACTATTTCCAGCCTACTAATGATCGGGCTTGGCGCGTGTGACTCATCGGCAACTCATCAAGCTGCCGGCGTTCAGCTATCATCTGCACCAGCAAGCCCATCGCCGGCGACGGGCGGAACGGCAGCTTCGACGACCTGGACGATGCCCAACCTTGTCGGTTCTAATCTGCAAGGCGCGCAGGACCGCATCCAAAACCTCACAAACTACGCGGTAGCCATAACGACCTCGCACGATGCGACTGGTGCCGGCCGTCACCAGGTCTTCGACAGAAACTGGAAGGTTTGTTCACAGAACATTCCACCCGGCAGCACGATTAATAGGTACACACGAATCGACTTCGGCGCCGTCAAACTCCAGGAGCGCTGCCCGTAGTTCGTGACACATCGCTGCAGCTGCTGAAGGCACGCGGCAGCGCTGAGCCTGGCGGAGGGCGGCGCTTCAGCACTGTATGTTGTGAGTGGTCAACGCTTGCGCGCCAAGGTTAAGGCCGCACCGACTTGTTGGAGATTGGCATGCCCCAGCTGCTTGAGCGCGAAAAGGTCGATTCCTCGGAACGTTCGGTCAGCCGCAGGCGGACCTTCCGGAAGCTGCTCGCCGCGGTCCTCGGGATCGCAGTCCTGGTGCCGGTCACTACGCAGCTTGTGGACGCGCTTCCGCACTGGGGCAACCCATTCAAGCAACAGATCGTGGACCATAGTCCGGCACCGCTGCTGCTGGCGTTGCAGGACCTATCGAAGTACCACGCCGCCACCGGCACTTTTCAGGTTGTGGTAGATGTCGAACACGATACCCCCCACGTTCCGTCGCTGATCAGCGGCGAGCGCACCACCTTCCTGGGCACCGGCTCGGTCGACGCGATGGTCGACTTCAGCAATCTCGGCCTGGATCGGGTGGCGGTGTCCCCGGACCGACGCTCGGTCACCGTCGCGCTGCCGGCACCGCGATTGGCGCCTGCCGTCCTCGACCCGGCCACGAGTCGCGTGGTCGGCCGCGAGCGGGGCCTGCTCAACCGAATCGCCGACGCGTTACAAGACAACCCAGCGGATGGGCAGGAGTTCTACCAGCTTGCCCAAGCTAAGTTGAACGAGGCCGCCAAGACGAGCGATCTGGCCCGCCGTGGCCAGGAGAACACCCGGCAGATGCTCACCACGCTGGCTGGTTCGCTCGGCTTCTCCGACGTCACAGTCACCTTCGAGTCGGCCTGACGTCGGTGCCACCCGCGGCGGCTGGCGTCAGCTGCTGCTCGGCGAGGTGGATCAGGCGCCGGGCTCGCTGGACCGGGGGTGGGTCGGGTAGCACGGTGGTCGCCGGGCGCAGCGCGCGCAGGGTGAGGGTGGCGGCGAAGTCGGTGGTGGGCAGGCCGGGCGCACCGTAGAGCCGGCGTGCCCACCGCGGGAGCACCGCAAAAGACAGGGCAACCAGCGCGGGCACCGCGAGCTTGAGCGGCTTGAACAGGGGGCGCAGCGGCAGCGGTGGGTTCAGCGTCAACGCCAGACCGCGCACCGCTTCCGGGCAGGCGTACAGCCGCGGTCGCATCTGCGTGAAATAGCGCGCCAACTCTGCGGTCGAGGCGGGCGCGTCCTCCGCGGGCAAGCCGACGACCTGTGCGGCGCGCCGGCTTTCGGCCACATAAGCGTCTGCCGCAGCGGTGGTGGTGAGGATGCCGGCGCGGCGGGCGACGTCGACATAGGAGTCGATCTCACCGCAGTGCACCCAGAGCAGGAGTTCCGGATCGTCGATGCGGAAGTGCTCGCCGGTGTCCGGATCATATGCACGCAGGCGGGCGTGCAACCGGCGAATCCGCCGTCCGGCACGGGCGACGTCCTCGAGGTTGCCGAAGGTTCGGGTGGCGACGAAGTCCGCGGTGCGCTGGAATCGATGCCAGGCCTGGTCGGGATCGAACAACGCGGAGTTCTGCGCAGTGCCGCGTATTACTCGCGGATGCAGCGCCTGGAGATACATCGCGCGGAGCCCGGCCACCCACAGGATCGGCTCCAGGTGTACCCGCCAAGTCACCGAGGCCGGACCGAACAGGCCAAAGTCCTCGTCAGTGTCAGCGGGCGCGACTGTGGTCACCATGTGCTGTCCCCGCTCGACAATCACGTCCCCGGGGGGAGTCGCCAATCATCCTCATCGATACAAACGTGCACGAGATTCGCACCGCCGTCAAAGGCCACTCCGCCGGGTGCCCACAGCGACTAATGGGTACCCCGAGTCGTACCAGCGGCCGGCGCGTGGGAGGAGTACACCATGACGACCAACAACGGCAGTTCCGATCCGTGCTGCCCACCGGTGCCCGACACCGCGATGGCGACCGGCAGCGAAGACGGTGACCCGGGCGAGCAGCTCGGCGAGCGCCCGTTGCGCCCGGACGAATCGGCGCTCCT
>JBHELN010000323.1:0-6362 GCA_046263115.1 Pseudonocardiaceae bacterium
GTCGACGGTTCCCAGCAACCGGCCGGTGTCTGCCTCCACCACCGCCACCTGGTTGCCGCCCGACCCCCGGATGTCGACCGCTGGGTGCGGGCGCTGACGCGCAGCGGCCCAGAACCAGCCGCCGGGGCGGCGGCGCAGCACGCCCTCAGCGACCAGCTCGCCGACCACCGCACGGGCGTCGTCACCGCCCAGCTCGTCGAGGCAGGTGTCGGTCAGCGGCAGCTCGGCGGCCGCGCAGGCCAGCTGCGGTCGCAACACATAAGGGTTCGTCGGGTCCAGCACGGTGGCCTCCACCGCCGCGCCGAGCAGCGCCGCACTGTGGTGCACAAGGTAGGTGTCCAGCGGATCGTCCCGGGCGACGAACACCACCAGTGCCGCCGAGCCAGCCCGCCCGGCCCGGCCGGCCTGTTGCCAGAACGACGCCCGGGTACCGGGATAGCCGGCCAGCACCACCGCGTCGAGCCCGGCGATGTCCACGCCCAGCTCCAACGCGTTGGTCGAGGCGACGCCCAGCAACTCCCCGGCATCCAGCGCGGCCTCCAGCGCCCGGCGTTCCTCGGCAAGGTAGCCGGCCCGGTAGGCCGCGATCCGGCAGGCGAGGTCATCTGCTGCGGCCGCGGTCAGCGCCCGCTGGGCCCCCAACGCAGTCAGCTCAGCGCCCCGCCGGGAGCGGACGAACACCAGCGTGCGGGCGCCCTCCAGCACGAGGTCCGCCAGCAGCCGGGCGGACTCCGCGCCGGCCGAGCGGCGCACCGGCGCACCGTTCTCACCGGTCAGCTCGTCCAGTAACGGTGGTTCCCACAGCGCGATGGTGCGCTCGCCGCAAGGCGAGCCGTCATCGGTGACAGCCACCGTATCCAGGCCGGTCAGCCGCGACGCCGACGCAGCCGGGTCTGCGACCGTCGCCGAGGCAAGCACGAACACCGGCGCTGCGCCGTAGCGAGCTGCTATCCGGCGTAACCGGCGCAGCAGCAAGGCGACGTGCGAGCCGAACACCCCGCGGTAGGCGTGGCACTCGTCGATCACCACGAAACGCAGCCGCCGGAGCAGGCGCGCCCAGCGGTCATGCCGTGCGAGTAGGCCGTGGTGCAGCATGTCCGGGTTGGTGAACACCCAGCGGGCGTGCGAACGCACCCAGTCCCGCTCAGCCATCGGAGTGTCACCGTCATAGCCGGCGGGGCGCACCGCAACCATGCCCAGCGCCTCGACCGCCCGGATCTGGTCGGCCGCCAGCGCCTTGGTCGGCGCCAAGTACAGCGCGGTGGCGCCGGTATCGCCCAGCAGCTCCGAGAGCACCGGGAGCTGGTAGGCCAGCGACTTGCCCGACGCGGTGCCGGTGGCGACCACCACGTGGCGACCGGCCCGAGCTAGCTCCGCGACAGCGATCTGGTGCACCCAGGGTGCCGCCACACCTGCGGCTGCCAGTGATTCGCGCAACCGGCCGGGCACCCAAGGCGGCCAGTCCACCGTCGCCGCCGCCCGGGCAGGGATAGTCGTGACGTGCCGCAGTGGTGATTCGCCGCTCCCGGCGAGCAGCCGCGCAAGCAGCCCATGCCCATCCCGCTGCGTCACGGCACTCCACGCTAACGCAGCGCCGTCATGAACTCGACGTAACCGCCGTTTCCGGGCAGCGCGGATGTCGGTGCCATCGAGTTCACGGGCGGCTGGACGGCTACCCAGCATGATCGGCTGAGGTCAGTGGCGGTACCGCGCGCGCTGAACTGGGACGGCAGCCTAGACTGACCGGCCGTGACGTCGTGACGTACGGCGCCGTGCGGTGGGCTGCGCGCAGATCAGGAGGACCGATGTCCCGGTATGACCTCGCCCAAGGCGGGGCTCTCGACCTCAGCGGGGGTGACTACACCGTTGTCGGGGTGGTGGCAGTGGTCGCTCTCGCCGCCTTGGCCGTCGGCGCGGTGCTGTGCAGAGAGGTGCTGGCAGCGGGTCAAGGCACCCCGCGAATGCAGGATATCGGCCGGGCGATCCAGGAGGGCGCCTCGGCCTACCTGAACCGGCAGTTCAAGACGCTGTCCGGGTTCGCCGTGGTGGTCTTCCTACTGCTGTTCGCCTTGCCCGCGACGGACATCGGCGAGCGGATCGGTCGCTCGATCTTCTTCCTGGCCGGGGCGGTGTTCTCAGCGTCGATCGGCTACCTGGGCATGTGGCTGTCCACCCGGGCGAACATCCGGGTCGCCGCGGCGTCCAATGAGGTAGGCGGCCGGGAGAAAGCAATGCGGATCGCGTTCCGGACCGGTGGTGTGGTCGGCATGGCCACCGTCGGGCTGGGACTGTTCGGTGCCTCGCTGGTGGTGCTGGTCTACGCCGGGCACGCACCGCGGGTGCTGGAGGGATTCGGGTTCGGCGCCGCGCTGCTGGCCATGTTCATGCGGGTCGGCGGCGGCATCTTCACCAAAGCCGCCGACGTCGGTGGTGACCTGGTCGGCAAGGTTGAGGCGGGCATCCCGGAGGACGACCCGCGCAACGCCGCCACCATCGCCGACAACGTGGGCGACAACGTCGGCGACTGCGCCGGCATGGCCGCCGACCTGTTCGAGTCCTACGCCGTGACGCTGGTCGCCGCGCTGATCCTGGGTAGCGCGGCTTTTGGCCTCAAGGGCCTGCTGTTCCCGCTCATTGTGCCGGCCATCGGGGTGGTCACCGCGGTGATCGGGGTGTACGTCACCCGCGCCCGCGCCGGTGAGCCAGGGTTAAGAGCGATCAACCGCTCGTTCTACATCTCCGCGGCGATCTCCGCGGTGGCCTGCACCGTGGCCGCCTTCCTCTACCTGCCCAACAACTTCGGCGGACTTACCGGAGTGACCCAGATCGACGGTCAGCCGACCGCCGGCGTGTCCGGCAGTCCAGCGGTGATCGCCGCCGTCGCCGTGATCATCGGTATCGTGCTGGCCGGTGTCATCCTCTGGCTCACCGGCTACTTCACCGGCACCGAGCACCGGCCGGTCCGCGACGTCGGCACCAGCTCGTTGACCGGAGCCGCCACGGTGATCCTGTCCGGGATCTCGATCGGTTTCGAGTCCGCGGTGTACACCGCGCTCGTGATCGCCGGCGCCGTCTACGCGGCGTTCCTGCTGTCCGGGTCGGTCACCGTCTCGCTGTTCGCGATCGCGCTGGCCGGTACCGGCCTGCTCACCACCGTTGGCGTCATCGTCGCGATGGACACCTTTGGCCCGGTCAGCGACAACGCCCAGGGCATCGCCGAGATGTCCGGCGACGTCGAGGGTGAAGGGGTGGGCATCCTCACCGAGCTCGACGCGGTGGGCAACACCACCAAAGCGATCACCAAGGGCATCGCGATCGCCACCGCGGTGCTCGCCGCGACGGCGCTGTTCGGCTCCTACCGCGACGCCATCCGCTCCGCGGCGGAGAACCTCAACCTGGGCACGGTGTTCAACGTGTCGGTGCCCAACGTCCTGGTGGGCCTGACCATCGGCGCTGCCGTGGTGTTCATGTTCTCCGGTCTGGCCATCAACGCCGTCTCCCGGGCGGCCGGCGCGGTGGTCTACGAGGTGCGCCGCCAGTTCCGGGACAACCCCGGGATCATGGACGGTACGGTGCGGCCCGAGTACGGGCGCGTGGTCGACATCTGCACCAAGGATTCGCTGCGGGAACTCGCTACGCCAGGGCTGCTCGCGGTGCTGGCCCCGATCGCGGTGGGCTTCGGCCTGGGTGTCGGCCCGCTGGCCGGTTACCTGGCCGGCGCGATCGTCACCGGCACCCTGCTGGCGATCTTCCTGGCCAACTCCGGTGGCGCCTGGGACAACGGCAAGAAACTCGTCGAAGACGGCAACCATGGCGGCAAGGGCTCCGACGCGCACGCCGCCACGGTGATCGGCGACACCGTCGGCGACCCGTTCAAAGACACCGCAGGCCCGGCCATCAACCCGCTGATCAAGGTGATGAACCTGGTTTCGGTGTTGATTGCGCCGGCGATTGTGACGATTTCTACGATGCCCAACGCGGCCGGAATCCGGGTGGGAATCGCGGTGCTCGCCGCGGCGGTTATCGTGGTTGCAGTGGTGGTGTCCAAGCGGCGCTCCACCTCGCTGGTGGACGCCTCGCCGGCCCCCCAAGTCACCGCGCGACGCGGAGCTGCGTGATCGGAAATCAAGGAGTAGGTGTGCCCTCATTACGTTGCCGTGCCGGTGTCCCTGCCGGTGTTGCTGCCAGCGTCCTGCTGACACTGGCGCTGGCTGGATGCGGCTCGAGCTCCGGCGATGCCAAGTCGCCGCCGGCTGCCGCGCAGGGCTCTGACCCGGTGGCGTGGACAGGTGCGTTCTGCGGCGGTCTGGGTGACGTGATCAGCGGCGTGTCCGCGATCGCGAAGTCAGACAACACCACGCCGCAGGGCCAAAAGAATGGGCTGCTCGAGTTCTCCGACATCGCCCAGCGTGCGTTCACCAACACCGCGCAGAAGCTGGAGAAGCTGGGTCCGCCGCGGGTCACCGACGGAAAGCATGTCCAGGACACCGCGGTGGGTTTTTTCACCACCGCGGCGGGGACCGTCGGCGATCAGCGCGCCAAGCTCGCCGCGTTGGACGCGCAGGATCCGGACTTCGTGAACAAGGCCAGTCATCTCGCTGGCCCCGATCTGTCCGGGGCCAGCGCCCAGATGCAGGGGCTGACCAGCAACCCGCAGCTGGCGCCCGCGTTTCGCACGGCGCCGGAATGCAAGCAACTGGCGGCTGCGGCAGGTGCCAAATAGCCGCCCGGCGGGTTGATTGACCCGCGTGGCGTCAATCGATAGCGCTGGTCGTTCCCAGCGGGTTGTGCGACGCTGACTGCCTTCCGGAATTCTCAGTTGTGCGCACTGTCAGTTGGGCGTCACGGGGGCGCGGGGTCGGGGTATCAGGAGTCGCACACCGAGGTGAGTTGAGCGTGGCACGATCGAGCACGACGGCAGGACCGGCCGGCAGGTCCGGCCGAGGCAGGCGCACTGCTGCCGCAGCGGCACCTTCGTCCGGGTCCGCGAGCGGCGCTCGGTCCAACGGTTCCGGCCGCCGTCTGGTGATCGTGGAATCGCCCGCCAAGGCTCGCAAGATCGCGTCATACCTCGGCTCGGACTACGTCGTGGAGTCCTCCCGCGGGCATATCCGTGACCTGCCCCGGGGTGCCGCCGACGTGCCCGCCAAGTACAAGGGTGAGGCCTGGGCGCGCCTCGGTGTTGATGTAGAGCACGCCTTCGAACCGCTGTACATCATCACCCCGGACAAGCGCGCCACCGTCACCGAGCTGCGCAACGCGCTCAAGGGCGTCGACGAGCTCTACTTGGCCACCGATGGTGACCGCGAGGGCGAGGCGATCGCATGGCATCTGATGGAAACCCTCAAGCCCACCGTGCCGGTGCGTCGGATGGTGTTTCACGAGATCACCGAGCCGGCCATCCGCGCGGCCGCGGAACACCCCCGGGACCTGGATCAGGATCTGGTCGACGCGCAGGAGACCCGGCGCATTCTGGACCGGCTCTACGGCTACGAGGTATCCCCGGTGCTGTGGCGCAAGGTGATGCCCAAGCTGTCCGCCGGTCGGGTGCAGTCGGTGGCCACCCGCATTATCGTGCGGCGCGAGCGGGAGCGGATGTCTTTCGTGTCCGCGTCGTACTGGGATCTGGCCGCCACTCTTGCGACATCGGCCCCGGCCGAAGACGATGCCTCCCCCCGCACGTTCGGAGCTCGGCTGGTTGACGTCGACGGCCGCCGGGTGGCTACCGGGCGCGACTTCGGCGCCGACGGAGCGCTCAAGCGTTCCGAAGCCGACCTGCTGATCATCGGCGAGGCCTACGCCGGGCGCCTCGCCGAGGCGCTGGCCGCGGCTCCGCTCACCGTCACGCGGGTCGAGGAGAAGCCCTACACCCGGCGGCCCTACCCGCCGTTCATGACGTCGACCTTGCAGCAGGAGGCCGGACGCAAGTTGCGGTTCTCCGCCGAACGCACCATGCGCACCGCGCAACGGCTCTACGAGAACGGCTACATCACCTATATGCGGACCGACTCGATCACGCTGTCGGAGACGGCGATCACAGCGGCCCGGGATCAGGCCCGGGAACTCTACGGTGAGCGCTTCCTGCACGACGGTCCGCGGCAGTACACCCGCAAGGTCAAGAACGCGCAGGAGGCGCACGAGGCGATCCGGCCTGCTGGGGAGACCTTCGCGACACCCGGCCAGTTAGCCGGCGCGCTGGACGCCGACGAGTTCCGGCTCTACGAACTGATCTGGCAGCGCACCGTCGCCTCGCAGATGGCCGACGCCCGCGGCACCACCATGAGCGTGCGGATCACCGGACTGGCAGCGACAGGTGAGCAGTGCTCGTTCGCTGCGTCCGGTCGCACGATCACCTTTCCCGG
>JBHELN010000324.1:0-3289 GCA_046263115.1 Pseudonocardiaceae bacterium
GTGACCTCGATCGCGGCGCTGGAGGCCTACGACAATGGCTCGGGCTACACCTCAGCCAAACACGCCCAGGCGGCTGTGCACCGCACCTTGCGCGCCGAGCACCTCGGGCAACCGGTGCGGTTCGTGGAAGTCGCTCCCGGAATGGTGGAAACCGAATTCTCCCTGGTGCGCTTCGGTGGCGACGCCGAGAAAGCGGATCGAGTCTATGCCGGGCTCACCCCACTCACCGCCGATGACGTCGCGGACGTCATTGCCTTTGCCGTCACCAGACCCGCTCACGTCAATCTGGATCTCATCGTCGTCAAACCCCGCGACCAGCACTCTGCAATGCGCGCCTTCCGGCATGGCTGAGTGCGGCTACAGCACGCAGTTGATGAGCGTCGGTTCCGGTACCAGGGTAATGCCGAAATGCGCGGTGACGGCGTTTCGGATTTCCCGGGCCAGGGCGAGGAGATCCGCAGTGCAGGCCCCGCCGCGGTTGGTCAGGGCCAGCGTGTGCTTGCCGGACAGCGCAACCCGGCCACCCGGTCCCGGGTGCCCCCGGGCAAATCCGGCTCGCTCGATCAGCCACGCAGCGGACAGCTTGACTCGGCCGGGACGGTCACCGGGATACTGCGGCACCACCACCCCCGGACCAACCTTGGCTCGGATCCGCTCAAGGGCGGCAGCCGCCTGCGGGCCCTCCAGTACGGGGTTGATGAAGAAGGATCCGACCGACCAGGTGTCGTGGTCGGTCGGGTCGAGCACCATGCCCTTACCTTTGCGCAAGTTCAGCACAGCAGCTCGGGCCAGCGCCGCGGGCACGCGAGTGCCAGGTTCGACGTCGAGCGCCCGGGCCAGTTCCGGGTAGCGGATCGGGGCGGACAGCCCGTCGCGGTACAGCCCGAGCCGCACGTGAAGCACCACAGCGGAATCGGTGCCCTTGAGCACACTGGTCCGGTAGCCCAGCCGCAACGCCGACGCCGGCACGGTCCGCAGGGCACCCCGCCGCCGGTCGTAGAGATCCACAGCACGCAGCAGGTCGGACAGCTCCACGCCGTAGGCGCCGACATTCTGCACGGGGGTGGCACCGACCGATCCCGGGATGCCGGATAGGCATTCGAGCCCGCCATACCCGGCTGCCACGGTCCGCGCGACCACCGCATCCCAATCTTCGCCGGCGGCGGCGTGCAGCACACCGGTACCGTCGATGTGCCACCCGGTGCTGGCGATCCGCACCGCGGTGCCCTCGAATCCGCCATCGCTGACCACCAGGTTGGACCCGCCGGCCAGCAGCAGCACGGGCTCGCCGGCGGCGTCAGCAGTGCTAACCGCAGCGACGCAGGCTTGCGCCGTCGTCGCGGCCACAAAACGGCGGGCCGGACCGCCCAGCCGCAGCGTGGTGAATGGGGCGAGGTCGACTGCGTCGCGCACAGGGCTGTCCGTCGCGGGGGTCATCACGGCCCCCCACGGTAGCCTGCGCTCATGGCCAGCCAATTGGCACTGCGGCACCGGTACCCGACGTCCCCGGAGCGGATGCGGGAGCTGGTCACCAACCGCCACTACTTGCGGGCCAAGCTGCGGGCGGTCGGTGGTCCCGGGGCCGAGCTGGTGTCGTGGCAACAGAACGACGACGGTGTCACTGTGGTATTGCACCAGGCGGTGCCGGGCGAGGCGGTGCCGTCGTTCCTGCGCGCGATGCTGCCCGGCAACCTGACGATTCGCCGTACCGAGACCTGGCGTGGTTCGAGCGGCAGCGTGGAAGCGGTGGTCGACGGGGCGCCGGGCACGATCACGGGCGTGATGCGGCTCGAGCCAGACCCGGATGGATGCCTGATCGGTGCTCAACTCACGGCTGAGGTCCCGCTACCGCTGTTCGGCGCCACGGTGGAGAAGCTGGTCACTGACAACATCGCCAGCCTGATGGAAACGGAGTACCAATTCACCTTGGCGTGGCTGCGTAACCCTGTGGAGCCCTGAGCTGGTCTCCTTACGCGTGACCCGCCGCCCGGGCCTAGGCTGGTCGACCGTGAGGGACGCCGACTACCAGTCGCGAATCGCGACCGAGGCGGGAGTCCTGCGCACGGCTGCGATCGCGCTGGACGCGGACACACCGGTCCCGACTTGCCCCGGCTGGACTGTGCGACGCCTGATGCAGCACCTCGGCCGAGTATTCGACATGGTAATCCGGGTGATCCAGACCGCCGATCCGCAATCGCCTCCGATCCGGGTACAACCGCCGTCCGGTGACGTGTTCGCCATCTTCGACAACCAGCTGGCGACCATGCTCGATCTCCTCGCGACGACTGATCCGGCCACTCCGGTCTGGCACTTCACTCCAACCGCGCCGAAGACGGCCGCGTTCTGGTCCCGCCGGATGGCCCATGAGGTCACCATGCACCGGATCGACACACACGCAGCGGCCGGCATCGACTCTGCGGTAAATCCCGACTTCGCTGCCGACGGCATCGACGAGGTACTGACCCGGCTGATCCAGAGCCGAACCGACTCGTGGTCGGTCGGCACCTCCGCCGGCACGGTGCTCTACCACGCCGCCGACGCCGGCCGGGCCTGGACCGTGCGTTTGGTGCCGGGCCAGCTGCCGCAGACCGCGGCCGAAGCGGGGATCGACCCGGGCGCTTCAGTGATCGGGCTGGCGGACGCCGTCTACCGCGCCGCCTGGGGTCGCCCATCCGGAGCGGTGGTCAGCGGCGATAGGGCCTTGGTGGACCTCACCCGCGCCCACTGACGGAGGGCAGGGCGTGCGACACCGCTCCGCACGCGCTGACCGATCGGGTGCGGGCGTGGGTGCCCCGCAAGTGGCCTGAAGTCGCGACACACCGAGCACCAGGGCGTGACACGCGTGTGAGGACGCGACCCGCTCGGTTAGCAAGTGTGTTCGTGATCAGCGTGGTTGTCGTGCTCGACCTGCAGGGTGCTGTGGGTAAGCCCGAAGTGGGTGCGCAGCACCTTCGCCGCGGCGTCGAGCACGGAGGCGTCCCCGCAGTGCAGCGACCGCGCTTCCTCGACCACCAGGTGCGCGGAGATGGCATGCCGGCCCGACGTGATCGTCCACAGGTGCAGGTCATGCACGTCACGCACTCCGGGCACCGTCCGCAACAACCGGTCCACTTCGGCGGCATCCACGCCGCGTGGGGTGCCCTCCAGGAGCACGTGCGCAGCCTCCCGCAGCAGCGCCAGCGCCCGCGGCACGATCAGCGTGGCGATCGCCAGCGATGCGACCGGGTCAGCCTGGCGCCAACCGGCGGCGAGCATGGCGATCGCCGCGCCTATCACCGCGACGGAGCCG
>JBHELN010000325.1:0-4492 GCA_046263115.1 Pseudonocardiaceae bacterium
GCACTACGACGTGATCAGCGCGTTCATCAAAGCTATCCGCGGATCCGATGTAGACGCGGCATTGCACTATCTGGCGCGGATGGTGGCGGCCGGTGAGGATCCCCGGTTCATCGCTCGCCGGTTGGTGGTGCACGCCAGCGAGGACATCGGGATGGCGGACCCGACGGCGCTGCCCACGGCGGTGGCCGCCGCCCACGCGGTGCAATTCATCGGGATGCCCGAAGGCCGCCTGGCGCTGGCCCAGGCCACCGTCCACCTGGCCACCGCACCCAAATCCAATGCGGTGATCACCGCGATCGACGCGGCCCTGGCCGACGTCCGGGCCGGCGCGACCGGGCCGGTTCCGGCACATCTTCGCGATGGGCACTACACGGGCTCCGCCCGGCTTGGGCACGCGCAGGGCTACCGCTACCCGCATGACGCACCTGACGGCGTGCTGGCCCAGCAGTATCCGCCGGACGAGCTGGTAGGGCGCGACTACTACCAGCCCAGCGGACGCGGCGCGGAACAGCCGATCGCCGGCCGCCTACCCAAGCTGCGCCGCATCATCCGCGGCACCGAGCCGGTTTCCGACAACAGATTGCCCTGATCGGCCGCTGGTTGCTGCAATCTGGACCCAGCACGCACACAGCCGCCAGGATGGGGACGTGGGCGCTGGCACGGGGGCGGAACAGGCCGTGCTCGCGGCGTTGCGCGACGCCTATCCGCAGCTTGCGGCCGGCTACCCTGCGGCGGTTGGGCAAGCCCGGGCGGTGGCGCTGGGCAAGTTGTGGGTGGCGTTGTCACGGGAGCGGATCGATGGTCTCGTCCCGTTGGCAAGCAATGGTCGCGCAGGGATCCTGCTGCCCGACGGCACCCGGCTGTCCGCGCCGCCGGCCATCACGGATCCCTTCGCCGAGCACTCCACGGGCCTTTCCGTCACCACCCACGCGCTAGTCCCGCAACTGATCGACGATCCGGTCACACTGCTGAAGTTGGTGCTGGCAGCCCGGGCTCCAGCGCGCCGCAGCCAGGCGGATGCCGACCGATGGGGCCATTTGGCTGCTGAGTTGGCGGACAGCGTCGCCAACCATGCGCTCGCGCTTGTCGGGGAGTCATGGCGGTGTGCTCGGCTTGCGAGCGCCGCAGCCCCAGAGCACAACGCGCTACGCTGGGCGACCCGCCAGGCCGCCGCGAACCGGGCGTTCAGCCCGCTTGCGCTGTTCGAGCGAACCGTCGTCGACGGGCACCCGCTGCATCCGTGCGCCCGGGTCCGCGCCGGGATGACCGTGCCGGAGCTGTTCAGTTACTCCCCGGAGTGGGCGGACAACATTACCGTCAAGATTGCGGCGATTGCTCGCTCGTCGTTCACTCAGCCACCGTCCGCGCAGCGGAACATGACCGCCGAGCTACGCCACTGGCACCCGGACGCCGCTGACGCCGCCGCCGCGCACCTGCGCGGTACCGGGCGCCACCCAGCCGATTATGAGTTGCTTCCGGTGCACCCTTGGCAGCTGGACCGGGCTCTGCAAGACCGCTACACCGACGCGCTCACCTGCGGGCGGATCGTCCCTATCCCGCACGCGGGGATCATCGCGCAGCCGCTGCTGTCGCTGCGGACCCTCGCGCCTGCGGTCGACCGGCGAGCCGCTCATCTCAAGACCTCGGTCGATGTCCGGCTCACCACCGCGACCCGCGTGGTCTCGCCGCCGACAGTGCACAATGGCCCGATCATGTCGGCCCTACTGGCGCAGGTCTGCCAGCGTGAGCGCACCTTCGGCGGGCGGTTGGTAGCCCTTACCGAGCTGGCAGGCGGCAGCTACCGGCCAGATTCGGGGGAACCGACCGAGGCCGCGGCCAGCTTGGCCGCGATCATCCGGGAGTCCCCGGAGCGCTATGCCGGCGATGGCGAGGTGGCGCTTCCGGTCGCCGCGCTGGCGGCTCGCTCGCCGCTGACCGGCCGGCCGGTGCTTGCCGAGGCGCTCGACGAGCTGGCATCCGCGCACCGCTGTCCCAGTCCAGATACCGCGATGCACTTCCTTGCCCGCTACTGCGATTGCGCACTGCCAACGCTGTTCACGTTGCTGTCCCGCTGGGGGATAGCGCTGGAGCCACACGGGCAAAACGCCGTCTTGGTGTTACGCGATGGCCTGCCGACCCGCCTGCTCTACCGCGATTTCGGCAGCGTCCGGGTCAGCCCGGCACGACTGACCCGCAGTGGCATGCGTCCCCTGGCATTGATCGGCTCCCTGCGCACCGATGACGAGGACGAGCTTCGGGCCGCGTTGTTCTTCCCTCTGCTCGACACCAATCTCGGCCAGCTCGTGGCCACCCTTGCCAGAGTTGGCCAGACCAGACAGGACCGGTTATGGCGGCTGGTTGCCCGGTGTTGCCGTTCGGCTTATGCCACCCTGACCGCGGATCCCGCCATCGCCACCCAAGCCGGCCGTGACGAGGCTGCTCTGTTCGGTCCCACGCTGCCGGCCAAGTCCATGCTTCGGGTCCATCTGTCGGGCGACCCCCATGCACCGCAGTGGGTGGCCGTGCCTAACCCGTTGGCGGCCGCCGGATGAACCACCAGCCCGACTCCACCACCGCCGGTGTTGCGCTGCGCACGCCCGAAGAGCAGCGCATGTACGAGACGCTGGAGGGCAACGCGCCGGAATACGCGAGCGCGTTCCTCGAGCAGTTACCGAGGGCGCGGACCGTGGTATTACACCGCTTGCTTGCTGCGCTGTGGCGCGAGGATGTCGGCGAGATTCGCACCGCCAGCCGGCGTCTGGAAGCCGGCGACCAATCGGGCCTCGCGACGTTACTGACCGCTTTTCGACCAGGTAGGTGGTTAGTTCGCGAGTTCAGTGATGAGCTTGGAGCCAGGGCGATGCTGGCCTTCCCGATCCGCGCCGAGCATGCCTTTCACAACCTCAAGCCCGGCGATCCAGTGCTGTGCTTGCGCGCCGCTGAGGCGACGGTGATCGAGGCCCCCCGTGACCTCGTCGCGTTGCTTGCCGAGTTCGCGCCGGCACCGGGATGGCGATCATTCGCCGCGGAACTCGCGGATACGGTAGCCAACCTCACGCTGGCCTACACCCGATCCGAAGAACAGCGACTGGCCCTGCGCCAGGTCGCGGCCGAATTGGGTGCGCCGGACACGGTCGGCCTTGCGCAGCGTCTCGCCGCTCATGACACGCCCGAGGACGTGATGGTGTTCTTCGAAAGGCTCAACACCGAGGGGCACAACCTGCACCCGTGCGGGCGCGGCCGGCTAGGAATGCAACCAGCTGATCTGCTGCGCCACGACCTGGAATCGCAGACGTCGACCGATCTGATCTTAGTGGCCATCAAAAGAGAACGTGTCGAGTCCGCGCCTGATGAGCGCGGCCGCGATGTCGGGCAGCTGTTGTGGGCCGAGTACCCGAAGCTCGACACGGCCGTCCGTGCGCATTTCGCCGGGGATCAGCTCGACCCGGCCGATTACGTATTCGTGCCCGTGCATCCCTGGCAGCTCGAACAGGTCGTCTACCCGCTGCTGTCGGAGGAGATTGCCGACGGCACGGTGGTGCCCGTGCTCGCTGCCCGGCTAGCCGGTGTGCCGACGTCAAGCGTGCGGACGTTGCTCACCGAGCGGTCGCCCGCGGGCCGGCGGCTGCTGGTGAAGACGGCTCTGGATACCCTCATCGGCTCCACCCGGCGATCGATCTCGGCGCACACCACGAACAACGGTCCGGTGTACAGCCGACTGCTGCGGCAGATCATCGACCGCGAGCCGGTCCTGGTCGATCGGGTTCTCCTGCTCGACGAGCTCGCCGGTGCAAGTTACCGGCCGCCGGCGCAGGATCCGGACCCCGACCGCCGCTCCCGTGCGCTGTCCGCACTTGTTCGTCGGGACCTATCGGGTTACCTGCGCCCAGAGGAACTTCCGGTGCCCGGCTGCGCGCTGCCGGCCCGTGCACCGGTGACCGACTCCAGCATGCTGGTTGAGCTCGTCACCCGGTACGGCCGGACGCGTGGCGAGGGGGATCTGGGCGCTGCGGGTTTGCACTTCGCCGAGGAATACGCCGCGCTACTGCTACCGGTATCCGTGATCTTGATGACCAAGTACGGCATCGCGGTGGAGGCGCACCTGCAGAACTGCATTTTCACCTTCGTCGACGCCGTGCCCACCCGGTTGGTGTTGCGGGACTGGGGCGGCATGCGGATCTACCCACCACGGCTGCGCAGGCACGGACTACCGCTGGATCCGCGGCCCGGAACCGTGACGGTGACCGACGACGTCCAGGTGATGCGGGCCAAGGTGCTCTACACCGTGCTGTCGAACCACCTCGGTGAGATCGTCGCCCACCTGGTGACGCGATGCGGGGTCGATCCGCGGGCGGTATGGGGCCGGGTCAGCGCGATGCTGGCCGGGCTTCTCACCGATCTGGATGCTGACGAGCGACTGCGCGAGGACGTCACCGCCGACCGCGCCGCGCTTTTCGGACCGACCTTGCCGGTCAAGGCATTCGCCCGGATG
>JBHELN010000326.1:0-5954 GCA_046263115.1 Pseudonocardiaceae bacterium
GGCCGAGCCGATCGCGGCGAGCCTGGCGGGATCGGCGAGCAGTTCCCGCAGCCGTTGCGCCAGCGCGGCCGGGTCCCGCGGCGGCACCAGCGCACCGGTGCGGCCGTCGAGGACGGTGTCGAGGTGGCCGCCCACCGCGGACGCGATCACCGGCACCCCGCAGGCCATGGCTTCCAGCGGCACCATCCCGAACGGTTCGTACCAAGGCACGCTGGCCACCACGTCCGCCGAGCGCAGCAGAGCGGGCACGTCCTGGCGCGGGATTTGACCGACCAGCCGGACCCGGTCTCGCACCCCGCATGTCACCGCTACCTTGGTCAACCTGGCCAGCTCGGCATCTGCGATGGTGTCCCCACCACCGGCGACGACCAGTTCCGCGTCCGGTACCGCGGTCATCGCGCGGATGGTGGTTTCGACGCCCTTGCGTTCGACCAGGCGTCCCAGCGACAGGATGCGATGCCGGCCGTCGCGGACCGCGCGTGGCCCGCTAGGGGTGAAGCGATCGAGGTCGACGCCACACGGCACTACCGCTACCCGCGACGCCGGTACGCCGAGGGCGGTCAGCTCGGTCACCTCGTCGGCGCAGGTCGCCACCACCAGCGCCGCATCGCGCGCCAGTTCCGCTTCCAGCCGCAATCGGGACGGTGGGCTCGGATCCAACGCCCCCTGGTGCCGGCGCTTGACGACGCCGAGCGCGTGGAACGTCTGCACCAGGGGGATACCGGTGCCGGGAACGCGGCGGGCACCGCGCTGCGCAGCCAGCCCGCTCATCCAGAAATGCGCGTGCGCCACGTCCGGTGGCTCTACCAGCCACCGGCCCGCAAGGTGGTCGCCGAACTGCGCCATGTAAGGCAGTAAAGCGTCCTTGGGTAGGACAGTGGCGGGTCCGGCGGGTACGTGCTCGACGGTCACCCCCGGGCCGATGCGAACCCGATCGGCTAGTCCGGGATCATCGCGGCGGGTGTACACGGTGACGTGGTGCCCGCGCTCGCCCAGTGCCCTCGCGAGTTCTGCGACGTGCACATTCTGCCCACCCGAATCGGCCCCGCCAATCGCCGCGAGCGGGCTGGCGTGCTCGGAGATCAGGGCGATCCTCATCGGCTCACCTCCTTGATCAGCTGATCCCAGTCGGTGCAGAACCGGTCGAGGGAGTACCTGCGGCGGGCAGCGGCTCTGGCCGCCAGGCCGGTGTGCTTGGCAAGGTCGGGGTCGGCGATGAAGGCCCGCAGCGCGTCGGCGAGCAGATCGATCCGGGTGGAAACCACCCCGGCGTCAGGTGGCACCGCCTCCACCACCTCGGTGGTGGCCAGCGCTACCACTGGCATCCCTAGGTGCATGGCCTCAAGCAGCGACAGGCCCAGCGAAGTCCAGCGGATCGGGTGCAGGTACACCCGGCGCCGGGCCAGTTCAGCGTGCATCCGAGCCTGAGGCAGGTCCTCAAAGGTGATGATCGGGCCGTTGGCCGGCAGCTGCGAGACCGCCATGCCGAAGACGTCCAGCGGTGCCTGCGCGGCGAAGCGGGGCAGCAGATCGGTGCCGGTGACTCGCCACCGGCGGACCGGTTCGTTGATCACCACGGCGGCGTGCGGGATGTCGCCGGTGTACTGGTATCCCGGGTCTGGGATGCCGTGTTCGATCACCAAAGTGGGCGCCGAACCGCAGTTCCAGAACAGCTCGTTGAACGGCGTGACGTGCACGACGGGGATGTCGGATCGGTCAGCCACCGGATGTCGAGTGTCCGGCACGTCACCGCGGGGGGTGTTGTGCTCGACGTAGACAGCCGGCACCTCTCGCCCGGGCCGTCGACCCAGCCACTGTCGGGTGAGTTCTAGCTCGTGTGGCCGCTGCAGCACGACGACGTCGACGTCTGCGCCCGCCAGCGCCTGAGGCGTGATCTCCACCGCGTTCGCCGGCCAGTCGAACGTCCGGGCCCGCCCGCGGCCATCGGCGTCGCGGTCCGGCGTCACCGGCACCAGGTAGGTGTGCGGCCCGCGGACGAACGCGGTGCTCCAGGAGCCGTGGACATGCCAGTGCAGCACCCTCATGCCACGACCTCCACCCGGGCTTTGAGCAGGGAGGCCACCGCGTTGACGACGTCGGCCGGATGCACGCCGGATAGGCACGGGTGACCGGGCACTGGGCAGAGCCGCGCACGGGTATCGCGGCATGGCGCGTGCTGGTCGCCGAGCAGTACCGTCGGGACCCCGTAAGGCGCCCACCGGGCCGCGGGCACCACCGGAGCGAACAGCGACACCACCGGTGTGCCCACCGCGGCGGCCAGATGCGCCGGCCCGGTGTTGCCCGCGATCACCACGCCAGCGCCGTCGAGGACGGCGGCCAACGTGCGCAGGTCAGTGTGGCCGCCGAGGTCGATGCCGCTGTCACCGGCCACCCGGGCGGTGAGGTGCCGCTCGCGGGCCGAGCCGGTGACCAGAACGCGATACCCGGCGGCGGTCAGTGCTCGCACCGCGTGTGCGCAGTGCTGCCCGGGCCATTCCCGAGCTGGAACTGACGCACCCGGGTGCATCACGATGTACCCGGGTGCTCCGGTGAGGTGCTCGGCGCTGGGCAGCGGCCGGCGCACCGCGAGGCGCCCGTCGTCCCCGGCCGGCAACCGGTAACCGGCCGCATCAGCCAAGTCCAGGCCGCGCTGCGCCTCCGGCGGGTCGCCGTCGACGTGGTGGCGCAAATCGAGCAGCGAGCCGGGGTAGTCCTCGCTGATCGCGCCGATCCAGCCGACTCCGGCCAGCCGCAGCAGCAGCGCCAGCGGCAGCGGCGACTGGTGAAACGATGTCAGCAGCAGCGCGGCCTGCGGCGCGTGCGCGCGCACCGCGTCGTGCAGCACGGCGATGTGCTGGGCCGTGACCGGGGCAGGGTTCGGGTCGATCCAGGGTGCGCACCACTCGATGACCTCATCGACACCGGGTAGCAGCGCGGCGGCCGCGCTGCCATGCGGACCGGTGAGCATCACGACCTTGTCGACGTGCGCGGCGACGGCGCGGACCGCGGGTCCGGCCAGCAGTACATCTCCCGCGTTGTCCAGACGGGCGACCAGCACGGACCCGGCCATCGGCGCGCTCGTCATGGCCCGATCCGTCCCGACAGGGCGAGTTCGACCGCTGCGGTGAGGTCGGGTGCGACCTCTGTGGCAGCCTGGATTTCCGGGCGCAGGGTGCGGTCATTGGGTACCAGGATTCCCCGCGCACCGGCCGCGGCCGCCGCGGAGACGTCCGCGCCGGTATCCCCGATGACCACGCAGCGGTCCACCGGAACGCCTAGCTGCGTGGCAGCGTCTTTCACCAGTCCCGGAGCCGGCTTGCGGCACCCGCAGGCGTCGTGTTCGCCGTGCTGGCAGACACTCCACGCCTGGAATGGGCCCAGCAACTCCGACACCTTGGCGTTCACCCGTTCCAGCTGAGCGGGACTGATCAGCCCCCGCGCCACGCCGGACTGGTTGCTCACCACGCCGAGGGGGATACCGATGTCACGCAGCCGGTCCAGCGCCGCACGCGCCCCGGGCACCGGCCGCACCGCGGCCGGATCGGTGTTGTAGGGCACATCATGAACGAGCGTGCCGTCCCGGTCGAACAGCACCGCGGCGGGCACAGAGGTCGCCGGCGACACAGCTCGCCAGCGCAGTTCGCCGGCCAACCGATGCCAGCACGCCGCCGGCGGGATGGCGATGCTGGTGACCAGCATCCGGGCGATCTCGTCGGCGCTGCGCGGCCCAGGCAAGATCCGGTGTGCAGCGAACTCACCGGTCAGCGCGGCCCACGTGAGAGCCGCCGCCCCCGCGACCATCGGGTGCCGCCGTGCTGCGGCAACGAGCGCGATGGCTGCGGCGGCAGTGGTCAGTCCATGTCGGCGCAGCCGGCCAGGCCCGTCGCCGATTCGCTGCCGCCAGCCAGGCCCGTGCCGGCGCCGCATGAGGACGTCGTCGGCGTTGCCGCGCTGCGCGCGGATGCTGGCCAAGGATCCCGACGGCCGCACTGGGTGCACGGTGCGCCGCCGCCCCTGCACGATGCGGTAGCCGCCGGCGATCACCCGCAGCGCGAGGTCGGCGTCTTCCCGGTAGGCCCGGCCGAAGCGCTCATCGAACCCACCGACCCGGTGCAGCGCGGTGCGGCGGTAGGCCATATCCGCGGTGATCCACCGTGCGGTGGCCAGGCCGGCGGTGCCGCGCTCGAAGTCGGTGGGTGGCCGGTCGGTGGGTAGCGGCACTTCGATGCGGCCTTGGCTGGCGCCGACATCCGGGCCGAGATCGCGCAGGTCTTGCGCCAGCTGCGCGGCCCAGTCGGGTCCGGGTAGCACGTCGTCATCGAGGAAGGCGACCCACTCGGTGTCCGCGGCGCGCCAGCCGACATTGCGCGCCGCCGCCGGCCCCCGGCCGCCCGAGCGCAATACCCGCACCGGAAAGTCGACCGCCGGCAGCTGCAGGTCTGCATAGGCCCACGGGCGGTCATCGATGACGATGACCGCCCGTGAGTGGCGATGCGAGCGATCGCTCGCATCGCCACTCACGAGGCCGTGCTGCGTTAGCAGCACCGCCAAACTAGGCCGGCCGATCGTGGGGATCACCACGGTGGAACTCATCGAGTCAGTTCACAGCGGTGCAGCAGGAAGGGCCCGAGCACCAGTACGTCCACCGGAGCAGACCCAAAACACTCCAGCGCGTCGCGCGGGTCATCCACCATGGGCCGGCCCGCGGTGTTCAGGCTGGTGTTAACCACCGTGGGGAGGCCGGTCAGCTCGGCGAACCGGTCCAGCAGCCGGGCCAGCAGGGGCTCGCTGTCACGGTCGACGGTCTGGATCCGCGCGGTGCCGTCAACGTGCACCACTGCCGGGATGCGGTCGCGCCACTGGGGCGCCACGTCGTGCACGAACAACATGTACGGACTGGGCACCGGGCCGCGGCCGAACAGCTCCGCAGCGCGATCGGCCAGCACCATGGGCGCCACCGGACGGAACTGCTCACGGCCCTTGACCGCGTTGAGCCGGTCGAGATTGCCGGCGTGCCCTGGGTGCGCCAGCAACGAGCGGTGGCCTAACGCGCGCGGGCCGAACTCACTTCGGCCCTGAAACCACGCCACGATCGCGTTCGCGGCCAATGCTTCGGCGGCCGCGACTGCCACATCCGGCGGTCGCTGGTAGCGGATGTGCGCGTCGTCCAGCCAGCGAGCGACCTCGTCGTCGGTAAAGCCGCGCCCGAGGTCAGCTCCCGGCATCGGCGTGATCGGCTCACCGAAGGTCTGCGCGAGGTGCAACGCCCCGCCCAGCGCGGTGCCCGCGTCGCCCGCGGCGGGCTGTACCCATACCTCCTCGAAGGGGCCTTCCGCGGCGAGACGGGTGTTCGCGACGCAGTTCAGCGCCACCCCACCGGCCATCACCAGGCGCCGCTCGCCGGAGCGCCGATGCAGCCACCGCGCCAGCTCCAGCAGCACCTCCTCCAGGCGCACCTGCACAGCGGCGGCGAGTTCGACATGCTCAGGCTGCAGCTCCCCGTCGGGGGCGCGTCGCTTCGCGAGTTCAGACCAGTCGATGGGCGCCACGACGAACCCGCCATCGCCAGTGGTGTGGATGAGTTCGCGCAGCGTGGGCAGTAACGCGGGCTCGTTGGCGGACTGCCGGCCGTAAGAGGCCAGCGCCATCACCTTGTACTCGTCAGACGAGCGCAGGAAGCCCAGGTGATCCGTGACCTCTTCGTACATCAAACCCAGCGAATGCGGCAGTTCCTGGCTGGCCAGCACTTCGAGCTCACCACCGTGGTAGCGGCCGGCCAGGTATGAAGTGGCCTCGCCGCGACCGTCGGCGACAAGCACCGCCGAGTCGCGGAAGGGGGCAGCGAGGCCCGCGGAGGCGGCGTGCGCAATGTGGTGCGGTACGAAATGCACAGCCGCCGGATCCAACTCGGGAAGCGCGGTGGCCAGAAAGTGTGGTGCACGGCGGGCATAGGT
>JBHELN010000327.1:0-4343 GCA_046263115.1 Pseudonocardiaceae bacterium
GTGTAAGTGCGCTCGGTCGCTGCCGGGCAGTAGAGGCCCTGCTGATAGGGCGCCGCAGTCGACTGGTGCGGCGCAATCCCGTGCAACTCCTTGCGCACCCGATCACTGG
Organism: Pseudonocardiaceae bacterium; assembly: GCA_046263115.1. Lineage (GTDB taxonomy): Bacteria > Actinomycetota > Actinomycetes > Mycobacteriales > Pseudonocardiaceae. The sequence continues at coordinate 110 of JBHELN010000327.1, forward strand.
ACAGCACCACCATGCCCAGTTTCCCCGCCAGCGCATTGCTCACGGTGGTCTTACTGGTGCCGGGCAAGCCATCGACGAGAACCAGCCGCACCTGACCGGCGCGCAGGTGACGCGCAGCAATCGCCGAGTAGTGGCGGGCCTCCTCCCAGATGATTCCTGCACCGGACCCTGGTCCTGCTCGCTGCGCAGGCACGTCATCCGCGCCCGGACCAGCGCCCGGTAAGCGACGTAGTGATGGCGCAACGCCGCAGGGGCCGGATCGCCGACGAACTCGGCGTACCAGTCCAGAAACCGGGCGGCTAGTTGCGTGGCACCGCGGTATTCCAGGTCCATGGCCAGGAAAGCGGCGTCATCGAGCCCGTCGAGGTAGCGCAGCCGGTCATCAAACTCCAGGCAATGCAGCATCCGAGGGCCCTCATCCGGACAGAAGATGTCACCGGTCAGCAGATCACCGTGGCCATCGACGATGCGCCCGGCGCGGGATCGCACAGATTCCTGCGGCCCCTGCGGTGAGGACGCGGGAACCCCTGATCGGTGACCAACGACCCTCCCAACGACGCGCTGTTACGCCCATCGTGCTCATAGGGCACCGATCAGGGAGGCTGCTATGAGCACCGTCCGCGTCCTCGGGCCACTGACCCGGCTGGCGCGACGGCACGGGCTCACTCGCTCGCCGCTGTGCCGCAGCACCGACCGCGTCGAAGTCGCAGTGACCGCAGGGGCCGTGGTGCTGGCCCTGCTAGCCGTGCTGCTGGCCACCATCATCGCGCTGGGAAGCTACCAGCGGGCGCGGACCGAGGGGGCGACTAAAGCCGCACACCAGTCATCAATGACCGCTGTTCTGCTCACCGACGCGGCGGTGCAGCGCGCGAACTCACCCGAGCACGGCGTGGCGGGCGAACCGACCGCCCTGGCGCGCTGGCAACTGCCCAACGGGCAGCAACGCACCGCGCCCATCTGGGTTAGTGCCGACCGCCATGCCGGGGACCGGATTGCTATCTGGATAGATCAGCACGGCAACCGCGTCGACTCGCCGGAAACACCCTGGTCCATGATCGCTGACGCAGTGGCCTACGGGGTTGTCCTGCTCGCCGGCGGCTGGGTGATGCGGCCCGGCCCTGTCGGCACGCGTCGGGTTCCCCGTGCTGCGCTGTGGTCTTGCCGGCGCCGAGGGTGCCCGGTGCAGTATTGACAACCTGAGGTTGGCCGAATTGCCTGCGGATTAGCTGGGTGGGCCGTCTCTCATAACAGCGGGAGATCACCAGTCAGGGCATCGATTTGGCGTTCGTCGGCGGGACCAATAGCGCAGCAGGTAAGGGTGCCCGACGGTAGCTGGGTCCGTCCCGCGTCCGACACGAGGAAGACCGGAAGTCCTGCGCCCTGGGCAGCCTCAGCGAGGCGATGAAACTCGTCGGCATCAGACACTTTGAGCACGACCTTCGGCTGTCCCTGATCGAGCCACTTCGAGAAATCAAGCGTGCCAGCGCACCCCAACGCGGCGAGCACAGCCGCATGGGCCACCTGCGCGGCGATCTTTCCCCGACCCATAGCGAGGTCAGTCCTGACCAAAAACACCAGCTTCACGGGAGAGATCATCCAGGAGCGGCGCAGTAGTGGACCAGCGCCACTTACCGCTGACGGTTCACCGCCAGATAGCTCCGAAGATCACATCCGCCACCTCGACCGCCTGTGCCGGAGTCATGATCGCGCCCGTCTGCGGTGTGGCATGAAATAGGTTCCACCCCTGCACCACCCCATGACCCTGTGGGCTCAGGAACTCGATGCACCAGGTGCCGGGTGACAAGCTTTCCAACCTGCTGCTGCAACGATGGGCCGAGGGCCGGTCCACACTTCACGATCCCCTCCCGGACGCCCCACGCTAGCGGCGTCTCCGGCGGTGTTCGGCGCCCTGAGTTGGCTTGATCGGCCGACGCGCCGTGAACTCGACGGGACCGACCTGCGCAGGGCCTGGCCACCGTCGATGGCGTCGAGTTCACGGCGCGACCCGGCAACTAATGCGACGCTTGCTCCCGGAACTCGCGGACGGCCTCGGCTATTTCATCTACCTCCAGGACGTCGACCATCAACCCGGCCTGCTCCTCCCACGCCTCGGTGGGGATTGCATCACGCACTTCATCTTCGAGGATGTGGTATACGGGGAGGCCCAACTGGACCCCCGCCAACGGACCTGCCCAGCTCGGATCACCGAGCACCACCGTCTCGGCGGCGATCCCGGCGCTTTCCGCGTCCGGTGCGCCGAGCAGAACCAGCAGCGCGTCCGCGCCATGCTCATCGGCTAGGCGCTTGATCGTCTCCTGGGTGGACAGGTCCATGGCCCCGGCAGCCGTTCAAACGAAGCATTCGGTGGCGACGTAGGCCACGGAGGCACCCGCGGCCTTGACGCATTCCTCAATCGCGGTCCCGGAAACCCCGTCGCGTTCCCCGATTGCGATGACCTGCTTGTCGTCGAACATTCACGCCTCCTTTGCGGGTAACTCGGCTAACGTCGTGCTTAGCCACTCATCCAGCTGCTCCGGGGTGAGGTTGGGCTCGGAAATCCGGGCCACCTCCTGGCCGTCGTGGAGCAGCAGGACGGTGGGGAGTCCCCGCACCTGCAGCGACATGACCAGCCGCCGGGCCTTGCTGGCATCCACCTTGACCACGGTCAAGTCTGGGTTCTCCTCCGCGATGTTCTCCATGTGTGGCCCCAGCGCCACGCACGGGCGGCAGCTTTCGGCCCACACGTCCACGAGCACCACGCCTGACTCGACGAGCTCGTCGAAGTTGTCTTTCGTCGCATCCACCACAGTCATGTGTCAGCCTCCGTTGCGTTCCAGCAGCACGCTCATGCCGTCGGAGCGTTGGCTCATCCGCCCGAGGAACAGGCTGCCCTTCGCGAGCAGCAACACCCGTTGCGCCGGTCCGTCCGTCAGCCGGCTCAGCGCATGGGGCAGGTAACACACCGCTGAGGCAATATGCCCCTGGGTGGGCGCATAACCCGGCATGCCACGTTCTGCGACAAACGAATCGATGGCGTCGCGGGCCATATCCTCGCGGCGGACGGCCAGCGCTGCGATCGTGCGGTAGTTCCGTGCCGCGACATCTCCCGAACCCTGCGGCTCGGTGATCTCTGGGTTGTGCAGCTCGGTGGCGTAGTCGTCGACGTCGGTCAGCCGGGCGCCGATCGCCTCCAACGGTTGCACGACCAGATCTTGCAAGATCTGCGCATTGGAGCCGCCGGAGGAAACCTGGTGGCGCCCCACAGCGTCGAGCCTGATCCGGGGCGAGACGCCGTCGTCGGCAGTCACCAGTATCGCGGCACCGCCGATCACGTCTTCCAGCACGGGCAGATCGTGGTCCAGGTGCCCCTCGAACTTCATCCCGAGCTTGGGTAGTGAACCTCCGGCGACGACCACGACCTGCTCGACCACCCCAGCTACCACGAGGCTGGCGCCGATCACCAACGCCGGGATCGGCGCTGCGCAGAAGTTCTTGACGTCCGCACCGGACGACGCGGTCAGGCCGGCGACTGAAGCGATCGTCTTGCCCATGTTGCCCCCGCCACGCTGGTAGCGGTCGCCGACGGCTTCCTCAGAGCAGGAGATCGTGTAGCCGATGGCCGTTGGATCGAGATCGTGGTCGTCCAGCAGGTGCAGCAACGCCAAGGCACCGGTGGCCTTGCAGGCCAGATTCTCCAGCAGTACGTGCGCGGCCAATGACTCGTCCTCGGCGTGCGCCCCGCGCAGCGCGCCAGCAACGCAGTCGGGCGCCAGATGCACCGGCAAGGCGCCGCTATCCACGACAGCGGCGACATCACCGGTCGCCGCGGAAATGCGTTCCAAATCCAGGCGCGCCGCCAGCGGGTGCTCAGCCAACCGCTTCGCGGCCCGCTCTGCCACCTCGGGGGTGAGCACCAGCAAGTCGAACTCATCGACCGCGGCCATCAGCCCGAGGAACTCCTCCTCCGGCATCAGCTCACCAAACCGCGCGAAGCGGTCCGCCCCGGGCAAGCCCGTCCCCACCCACGGACGGGACGGCAGCTCGCGAGGATGGCAGGCGCCCAGGAACGCCTGATGCGGCGGGTAGTTGACGGCATCGTCGAAGCTGCGCAGGTGGCCCAGGAAGCTGGCGGTCAGCTCGGCGTTGCCAGCCAGGGTTCGCATCGGTTTGGAGCCGTGCCGGGCCAGGCCCGGGGTATGGGCAAGCACGAGGCTGGCTGCACGTACCACTGCAT
>JBHELN010000328.1:0-3614 GCA_046263115.1 Pseudonocardiaceae bacterium
CAGCAGGTCCGTGGTGATGTCGTAGCCCGGTGTCCAGCGCTTGCGCTCGATCAGGGTGCCCAGGTAACGCCACAGTGACTGCAGGCCTCCGCGGGCCACCGCGGGTTTGCTGACCTGCTTCGCCTCAATCTGCCACCGGCAGAAGTCTGCGCGGTCCTGCGCGGGCACCCCGAGCAGCTCGCACACCACCAACGCCGGCAGCGGGAACGCGACGATGGCATGGAAATCAGCTGGCGGGCCGCTGCGGTCAAGCTCGTCGAGCAACTCGTCGACGATCGTCTGGACACGCGGCCGAAGGTCTTCCATCCGGCGGGCCGACAGCGCGGGCGTCAGCAGCTTTCGCATCCGCTGCAGATCGGCCAGTTCCCCCTCGGGGTCCGGGATCGGTCCCCCAAACAGGCCCGGCTGGGTCAGGCGGACCGGGTGCCCAGGATTGGGATGCGACCGGCTCAACCGTGGGTCGGCAAGGAGGTCGCGCACCCGCTCGTGCCCTGAGACGAGCCAGGCTAACCGGCCCTGCGTATCGCTCACCTGCTGGATCCCGTGCGTGGGTGCCATCATCGCCCTTCGAGGTAGGTGAAGCAGGACGCGCACAGCTTGGGGTCGGCACCGACCATTGAACCATCCGAAATGGCCGCGCCCGCCGGATGGTTCCAGGGTCGGGTGCTCGAACAAGAGCAGCTCCGCCACCCCCGGCGCGAGGATGGCGGAGCTGCTGATGAAGCCGGTTATTTCAGACGTCAGGAGAGGTGGGAGAGGATTTCGGTGTCGTTGTCGTGGATCGGGACGTTGACCGCTGGGCTGACCGCGAGGTTGACGAGCCCGTCCTGGTGGTTGGAAGAAATCGCGGAATCCTCGTTATGGGACTCGACGGTGTTGAACGAGTTTTCAGCGACGTGCTCATGGTGGTAGGTGTTATCTGAGTTGTGGTACGTGTTGTTCGAGTCGTAGGCGTTGTCTGAGTTGTGGTAGCTGTTGCCCGAATCTTTGATCGTGGTGTTGTCTGAATCGTAGGTGTTACCCACGTCTTTGATTGTGGTGTTGTGGATGTCCTCGCGGTTGTCCTCCACCCGGCCGCCGTTGGTGGCCACGTCGCTGTGGTCCGAGTCGGTGACGTTGCCGTCTCCGGCGACTCCGCCGCGGTCGGCGATGTTGTTGCCGTTGAACGAGCCGTGGGTGGAGTAGTCGTTGGACGTGTTACCCACGTTGGTGCCGTCTCCGACGACGTTGCCGTCACCGTTGGCGACGTCACCATTGATGTTTCGGCCGGCGGCCACGGAGTGGTCGGTGGCGGTCACCGAGTTGTCGTTGAAGGTCTGGGTGAGCTTGCCTTCATTCCAGATGGACTGGTTGACCGACTTGTCGATCACAGTGTCGTGGCTGTCGGAGTAGGTATAGTTGTTGGAGATGTACTCCAGCTGCTGCACCACAGCGGCGTGTGAGTCCAGGCCCGGGTCGGGTCGCCAGCCCTCGTGGGGCCGTCCGCCTTCGTGCCGGTAGTCCCGGTTGTCTCCGTAGTTTCGGTCGTCTCGGTCATTTCCGAGGTTGTACTCGCGATTGCCGACGTTAGACACCGGGTGGTATTCGGCCACATACGTCATCGCATCCGAAATATCTTCACTACACACATCACTTAGCCCTGCATCAGCCAACGCCTGATCCGGATTCGCGATAAACGCCGCCTTGGCGTGGTCATCGCTCAGCAGGCTCAAGATGAAATCCAGCAGACTCTTCGTGCTCGACATGACCGTCACTCTCCCTCGTGTGATGAACCGGGCCGGCGAGGTCCGCCAGCGGTGTGACGGCAAAGCTAGGGCCCGGGCAACAACCGGACATCGGGGACCGCACCGGGTTGTCCTAGCCCCGGATTAGGGGATTGACAGCAGTCCCGATTGGGGGGCTGGGGGCCGCCCTAGACGCTAACGCAGCGCCCTGTGCCAGGCGATACGCAAGCCAGACATCGTTCAGAGGGGCTCTGGCACCAGTTCTGGGTGCTCGGCGTGGGATCGAGGAGGGGGCTGGCATGGGCTACTGGCTGGGGATTGATGTGGGTAGCACGGTCACGGCGGCGGCGGTGTGTTGGGAGGAGGGGCCGGCTGAGGTGGTGTCGTTGGGCAGCAACTCGGCGGTGGTGCCCTCGGTGGTGTTTCTGGGTGAACACGACCAGGTCGAGGTGGGCGAGGCCGCGTTGCGGCGGGCGGTGACCGATCCGGATCGGGTGGTTCGCGGGTTCACCGGGCGCATCGGGGACCAGGTTCCGATGGTCATCGGTGGCCAGACCTACACCGCGGCGCAGCTCGCCGCGATGCTGATCTCCTGGGTGGTCGACCAGGTCAGCACCCGGCAAGGGGGCCGCGCCGAGGGCATCGTCATCACTCACCCGGCCAGCTGGGGCGACTACAAGCGTGCGGTCCTGGCCACGTCGCTGGTGGCTGCGGGCTTGGGAAGGGTCCGCTTCTGCGCCGAACCCGAGGCCGTCGCGGCCGGGTGCGCCGCCGGCCAGCCGATCGCTTCTGGGCACACCATCGCGGTCTACGACCTGGGCGGTACCACCTTCGACGCCACCGTGATCCGCAGCACGGGCGCTGGCGGGTTCACCGTGCTCGGCCAGCCGCAAGTCCTGGACCAACTGGGCGGAGTTGATTTCGATGACGCGGTGTTCGGCCACGTACTCGCCGCGGTTCCCGGCTTGACCGAGCTGGATGCCGACAACCCGACCACCCTGGCCGCCATGGCAGCGCTGCGCCGGGAGTGTTCTCAGGCTACCCAGGTGCTGTCGGCCGACACCGAGGTGACCATCCCGGTGACCGCCCCCGGCATCCAGACTCAGGTCCGGCTGCACCGCGCCGAGTTCGACGACATGATCCGCCCCCAGCTGTCGGAAACCCTCCAGGCCCTGCGCCGCGCCCTGCACACCGCCCAGGTGCAACCCCAGGACCTTGACGCCGTGCTGCTCGTCGGCGGATCCTGCCGCATCCCCCTGGTCGCCCAAGTCGTCTCCACCCACCTGGACCAGCCCCTCACCATCGACGCCGACCCCGCCACGGTGATCGCCCGCGGCGCCGCCGCCCTCGCAGTCCCGACGCCGCGGGCTGACGACATCGCCGACGCACCTGCCCTGCTTTCACCCCCCGTGCCGGCGGAGCCCGACGGACCAACACGTCAACCCGAGCGCCCATCCCTGACCGCCATTCCGCTCGACGTTGAACCCACCCACAGCCAGCGGCGCCGCGCCAGCTCACGGAGTATGAAACGCGCTGCCCTCGCCGGATCGCTAGCGCTGCTGGCTGCCGCGGCGTCAGTCCCGTTGTTCATCGCCCGCGGCGATTCGATCCCTCAGACCGTCGCCGGAACGCAAGCGCCTCGAACTCCCAACACTGTGGCGGCCACCGGGAATAGCAACGACCAGCGGCTACCCACTGGAAGCTCGACCGCACCCATCCTCGCCGTGCCAGTCACGGCGCCGAATCATTCGGCCGGTGATGCCGCAAGCGCCGGGACCCACCCCGTGCACACTGCGGGGCTCCAAACCGCTGGCGCCGGTACAGCGGTCCCGGTCAACAACTCGGCTGGTGGTGGGGGGACGACGTCGCCGGCTGGTGGTGGGGGGACCA
>JBHELN010000329.1:0-3015 GCA_046263115.1 Pseudonocardiaceae bacterium
CCGCAACGCCTACCATTTCGCGGAGTTCTTCACCACCTTCGACATCGAACCGCCGTCGTTACAGGGCCCTGCTTGTGAAAAAATGGACGCGCTGCTGTGGGGCCACTGCCACCATCGCGCCACCGGCGGGATCGACCCGGAGCACAAGCTGCTCGAGCAGATGGGCGTCTCGGTCAGCCCGCTGACCGGCGGCTGCTGTGGGCTGGCCGGATCCTGGGGGTTCGAGAAGGGAAAGTACGAGATCTCGCTGGACTGCGGCGAGCAGGCGCTGCTGCCCGCCGTGCGCGCGGCCGGCAACGACACGGTGATCGTGGCCGACGGCTTCTCCTGCAAGACCCAGATCGAGCAGGCCGGCACCGGCCGGGGCGCCCTGCACGTCGCTCAGGTGATGAAACTGGCCCGTGAGATCGGCCTCGACGGCAACAGGCCGCCTGAGCTGGCCGTTGAGGGCTTACGCCCGTCTGCCGGCGTTGCCCGCCGCGCCGCCCGCATTGGGATCCCGGCAGCCGCTGCTCTCGGCGTCACCGCTGCGCTAGTCACCCGCTGGCTCACCCACCGCTGAGCACCACGGTCGTTCATGGGTGCGTGCCCGCCCGATCTGCGGATCGGGCGGGCACGTTGAATCACAACGAAGCTTTCTCGGTGGGGCGACGCTGCGCGCGTTCTTGACGTTGCTGCCTGCGCACCACCGGGGACGTGTCCAGTGTCACGATCCCGATCACCAGCAACACGATGCCGGCGGCGGCGCCGGCCAGCCCGAGCCCCGTGGTACGCACGTGCTCGCCGAATAGGCCGACACCCAGCCCGATCGACACCATCGGCAACACCGCGTCCATCACCGGCATGCTCGCCGCCAGGGGACCTGCCTGGTAGGCGTTCTGCACGAGGAACAACCCGGTGAAGCTGGCGACGATCAGTGCGTAGGGCTGCCACGTCACAAACGTGTGCCCGATGTCGTGGCGCAGTTCAGCGATCGTGGCGGCAAACAGCGCCGACTGCAGCGCCATCACCGCCGCCCCACTGAGCGCGAACATGCTGGCCCGAGCCGGCCCGGAGATCGCCTTGCCGACGATGACCCCAACTGTCGCGATCACCAGCACCGTGGCGAGCGCCCAGATCCAGGACGAGAACGGCTGGATCGGGTGCCCGCGATGGGGATCCGCTGCGACGATGCCGAGCGCGAGCCCGCCGGTCACGGTGATCAGGCCGGCCCACTCGCGCAGCCCCAGCCGGACTTGATGTCGCCGCGCCGAAACCGGTATCGCGAACAACAGCTCGGAGACCACCAGCGGCTGCACGAGCGACAGCGGGCCGGTGGCCAGCGCCACCGCCTGGAACACGTAGGACGCCACCGCGGCACCGATCCCGGCCAGCCACGTCCGGTTCCGCATCAGATCAACGATCAGCTGCACGGAGAACTGCTTGTCCGGGGGCTCCTTGCTAGCGGCCCCCTGCTGCAGCAGCCCGGTCGTGGCCAGACACATCCCTGCCACCAACGCGGCAGCTGCAGAGATCAATGTATTCGCCAGCGGTGACATCCAGGCTAACCCTCCGTCTCCGGACGCCAAGCCAGCCCACCGGCGCTGGCCAGCGCAGTCGCTCGGGCCCGTAACCGCTGCGCCTGCTCGTCGATGGCCCGTTCCCGTTCCCGCAGTGCCTCCGCAGAGGCGACGTATTCCCCGCGCTGGTCCATCGGGAAGGCGCGCAACCGCTGTTCCTCGGCATCGCGATGCCGGCGGATGTCGTCTTGCAGGTCGCACAGCCGCTGGATGCCGTCGTCGATCCGGCTCAGCTCCCGGCGCAGCCGCGCGGTCCCCCCGCGGGCGCGATCGAACCGCTGGGCAGCCCGGTCAGCCCGGCGCAGCTCCCGATCCAACCGCTGCTCGATCTGCAAGGCGAGCCCGACATCCTGCTGCCGGACCAGCCGGTCGAGCTGGCCGGTGACGATTGGCGAGGTCGTCAGCAGGTAGATACCGCCGATCATCATGAGCAGGCTCACCGCGGCAGCGGTGATGGCGAGCGTGCCCAGCGCGAGGGTCCCGCCGAGGACCAACACCCCCAGAGCGACGCCGATCACCAGCTCGGCGGTCACCACCGCCGGGTATGACGCGGGCAGCGGCGCTGCCTCGAACGCGCTTTGCAGCAGCAGCATGCCGACCAGCGCGGTGACGGCGCACGCGTACCCTTCCCAACTCGACAGCAGCTCGATGGCACCCTGTTTGGACAGCACGTGCACCGCACGTTGGGTCAGCGACGCCTGCAACGCGAATAACACACCGGAAGCGGTCCCGAGTAGCACTGCCTTGCGGGCCGGGTCCGCTGGGCGCGCGATGGCAGTCAGCACCGCCACCACCACGACGACACAGCCGCCACCCAGCATCCAGTGCAGATCCGGCGCCACACCCGAGCCCTTGTTCGGTCGGGCCCCGTAGATGAAGCCGACCAATCCAGCGGTGATCGCCACCGAACCCAGCAGATCCCGCCCCGGCACCCGGTGCTGCCCCCACACCGCGGCCAGCACCAACGCGAACATCAGCCGCACTACGAACACGGCTTCCACCAGCGCCAGGCTGCTGTATCGCAGCGCGACGGCGAACAGCACGTTGCCCGCCGTCGAGCCGGCCACTCCGACTAGCCACCGCGGGCGGCGCACCAACCACACCAGCAGGCGCAGCGAGAGGTTGTGCTCCGGCGGCGCGTGTGCCGCCGACCGCTGCTGAATCACCTCGCCAATCGCCACAAACAGGGCTGCGACCAGGGTCAGCGGGTAGACCAACAGCCTGCCCACCTCCCCGCCGTCAACACCCTGTCAGTCGCTGTCCATGACCTTCCCACGCCGGTTCCGGTCAAACCCCGTTTCGCAGTCTGCATCCAGAACGCTTCAGCCGGTGGGAGGCTGGGGAAGGGTTTCGGTGGGGGGACCCCGGGCATTCCGAGCGCGGCATGGCGGGCATGCGGGGGTTGCGGCGTGCAGACGGGTAACGGGGCGGGACGGATATTGATCGTCACCGCGGC
>JBHELN010000330.1:0-8409 GCA_046263115.1 Pseudonocardiaceae bacterium
CGATCGTCGAGCCGCTCGGCCGCTCGTTGGCCCAGCGCACCACCCTCTACGAGGCGGTCGCAATCAAGACGCGCTAGCCCCGACGCACATCCGAAGTTGGGCGAACAGCTCGTCGCGGCTGGTCACGTCCAGCCGCTGACGCATGCGGGCGACGTGATGCTCGACGGTCTTGGCCGAGATGAACAGGCGCTGCCCGATCTGGCGGTAGGTCAGTCCAGTCAAGATGAGCTCAGCGACCTCGCGTTCCCGGTCGCTGAGCATGGGCGCGGCGGCTGGACGGGACGTGGACTGCGGGCCGGGCAGATCGTCGCCGTCTGGCTGGGAGCCGGCCGCACCGGGTCCGCTGGCCTGCAGCGCGCGAGCACACCCCAGTAGAGCGACCATCATCTTACGGTCGGTGGTGCGGATCGCGGCCTGACCGGCTAGCCGGGAGCCGTCGTTCGCCAGCCCGATCGACTGCAGCCCACGGGCGGCGGACTCCACTTCGGAGGAGTCGAAGTCTCCGGACAACACCTGCATCCACGCGCGGCCGGCAGCAGCGAGTACAGCGGCGTAATGGCTGTTCTTGGCTGCCTTCATCAGCGCCTCCGCATGCGGCTGCGCCGCGGCGGGCTGCTCCTGCAGGATGGCGGCATGCAGGCCGCACCAGTGCAGCGGCGCTGACCACAGCGGCGGGTCACCCAGCCGCTCCAGCAGGATCCGGGCCTGCTCCAGGTGCGGCGCCACCCGGTCGAACTCGCGTAATCGGGCCGCCGCGACGGCCAACTCGCCCAGCGGCAGCAGCGTGAACAGATCGACGGGGTACCGGACAATGGCCTCCCGGGCGGCGACCCAGGCGGTGTGCAGAACCGGGATGTCACTTTCCCGGCGAGCCAGACCAACCGCCAGCGCAGCGGCGAACAGTTCTTCGCGGGGTTCGAGGCTTCCCGAGCCAGGGACGGTGCGATCCGCCCAGCGTCGGGCCAGCGCGGCGTCGCCGCGGACCATCGCGGTCCACGCCAGCAGGAGTTGGTGCCGTCCCCGCGCGGATAATCCGCCCGCACCGCTTTCCAGGGCACGTTCCAAGACCGACACTGCGACGTCGAGTTCCCCGCAATGCAGCGCCACAATGGCCGCCAACGCAGCCGGGGTATCCGGGAGTAGCACGCCACTGCCGCCGGGTTCGAGTAGCGCGGCAGCCCGGGTCAGCGTGGACAGCGCAGTGGTGGGTGCCGACGTCGGCGAGTTGATAATCGACTCGAGCACTCCGCCGGCCATCAGCGCCTCCGCACCGGCCACCAGTGTCGGCGGTCGATCACCGTCGGAGACCGCCAGCACCTCCCGGGCGTCGGTCAGCGATCCGGTGCCGAGCAGGGCCAATGCGGCCAGCGGTGCTGCCGAGCCCATCCGGGCGGTACCAATCCAGCGGTAGACCTCCGCACTGCGAGCAAGGAGACCGCGCCGGGCCAAAACCGCGCCCGCAACAGTGCCGGCTCTGGCGAGATCAGGACAAGCTGGGTCCGACAATGCCTGATCAGCTAGCCGCAGCGCGGTGTCCAGGTCGCCGGCAAGTGCCGCAGCCTCAGCGCGGCGGGGCGCCAATGAAGCCGGATCGCCACCAGCGGAGACGGCCTGGGTGTAGAGCTGCACGGCGTTGGCCGCGGCGTCAGGCCCCGTTGCGACTCCGGAGGTTGAGCCGGCCAAAGCAGTGTCGCCGGCACTTTCGAATACCTTCGCAAGGTCGCCACCGCGAGCGCCCGCGGCCAGCAGCTGCTGCGCCAGCTCGAGCGCCGGACGGCCGCGTTCGAGGTGCGCGTCAAGCACCAGCCTTTGCACTACCCGCCTGGTGCCCGGTGCCGCACCGGCGATCAGCGCACGCTGCACGAGCGGGATTAGCTGACCGTCGCTCAGCAGCGCACCATGCGCCTGCGCCATCGACCACAGGTCGGCAATCACGGGCGGATCGACCGCGAGCACCGAAGCGAGGATCTCGGCGTCCGGAGCCGCACCCAGTGCCACCGCGAGCAGCAATCCACGTAACGGGCGCGGCAGCCGGTCCAGGTCGTAACGAACGCGGTCGATAACCCCCGGCGGCAGCTCGGCACGGTCACCATCTAGCCGGTCAGCGCTACCCAGTGAGCTGACGACCTGGTCGATGAGCATCGGCAATCCACCGGTCTGCCCGTAAAGCAGGTCAACCATTGCCGCGGACGGGGCTTGACCGAGCAGTGCCGTGCAGCGGATCTGCGTTCCGCGGCGGTTTAGCCGACCCAACAGGACCGGCGGCTGCTGACGGGTCACCGCCTCCTCGAGCGCGTCCAACTCGGGTTTGCGCGGCCATGGCCGGTAAGCGACGACGATCCGTGGTTCACCGGTCAGCGCGAACCGGCACAACCGGTCGAGGTCGCTGCCCGGCAGCTGATGGGCATCGTCGACCAAGACAGCCACATTCACCATATCCACGGACTGCATCGGCTCGGGCCGGGTCGCATCCATCCCCACCACAGTCACTCCTGCCGCGAGGTATGCCTCGCGCAGAGCGACCAACAGCGCGCTTTTGCCGGAGCCGCCGGTCCCCACGACACCGATCGACAGCGGTGCCTCCGGATCAGCGCAGACCGTTTCGTACAGCGCCTGCGCGGGCAACACGCCGGCCAGCGAAACCTCGGGGCGACCTTGTCGGGGTCGGTAGCGGGCCGTCACCTGATTCACGTAGGTCAACTCCGATGTTTGGACGGACTGGTCGTGGGGGCAGGTGCGGTAGCCGTGGATGTAGGGGGCGGGGGTTGGGTGGTTGGTGCCGGTGGCGTGGGGGACGCGGTGGTGGTCGCCGCCGGAGTCGTGGTAAGGCTCGTGGTCGGAGGGGGATTCGACCAGCTGGTTGTCCAGGTGTAGGTGGTGACCCAGTTGGGCGGTGGCGCGCCGACGGGCGGCGGGTTGGCGGGGCCACCAGCGGCCTGGTTCGGGGCCGCAGGCGATGTCCTACGGACAATCCCAGGTGAGCCAGCTGTGCCGGAGCCGACCTCGCTGCCTGTTTCCGGATCGGCGACCGTACCCCCGGGACCCGGGACCGGCGGTGGACCGGGCGCAGGCGTACTGGGCGCTGGCGGTGCACCGGGCGCAGGGGTTCCCGCGTTCGACGCCGGGTTGGGCTCACTGCGGGCGATCAAGAAGGGTACTGACGCCACTCCGGCCGCGGTGAGCACTGCTAGGGCGCTGGCGAGGGCGATCCGGGTCGCTCTCCGCGAGTTAGTTCGGCGCCATCGGGCTTCGGCGGGTTCGACGTCGAGGGGGATGGCAGTCAGCGATGGCCGCTGAGGTTGAGGTGCCGGGTCGGAGGGCGGCGGCGTGGGGTGCGGTTGGGGGGCGTCGGCGGGATGGGTGGCCGCGGGATGGGCGCCGGTGGGGATGGCGAGGGTAACGCCTCGGGCGAGGATGGCGGCGCCGCGGGCGATGGTGGTGGTGGGGTCGGCGTCGATAGTGACGGGTTGGTCGAGGTCAGCGGACACGAGTTGGGCGACCAGTGGGATCCGGCAGGATCCGCCGACCAGGAGCACGGCGTCGAGTTGGTGGGGGTCGAGCTGGGCGGTGTGCAGAGCGCGGCGCAGGGCCTGGAGCGTTTCGGACAGCTGGGGGCGGATCATGTCGTCGAACTCGGCGCGGTGCAGCCGGACCTGGGTCTGGATGCCGGGGGCGGTCACCGGGATGGTGACCTCAGTGTCGGCCGACAGCGCCTGGGTTGCCTGGGTGCACTGGCGGCGCAGCGCTGCGGTGGCGGCCAGGGTGGCCGGGTCGTCGACGTCGAGCTCGGCTAGGGCCGGGACCGCGGCGAGCAGGTGGCCGAACACCGCGTCATCAAAATCCGCGCCGCCCAGTTGGGGTAGGTGCTGGGGAGTGCCCAGCACGGTGCACTGGCCGGTGCCGGTGGCGCGGATCACGGTCGCGTCGAAGGTGGTGCCGCCCAGGTCATAGACCGCCAGGGTGTGCCCGGGGCCGGCGTAGCCGGCCGCGGCGGCGTCAGGCTCGGGGCACAACCGCACCTGGGCCAGCCCCTCGGCGGTCAACGCCTCGGCCAGCACCGCACGCTTGTAATCGCCCCAGCTGGCCGGGTGAGTCATGACGATGGCGTCGGCTGGGGCGCCCTGTTGGGCAGCGACCTGGTCGACCACCCAACGGGCCAGCATCGCGGTGAGCTGCGCCGCGGTATAGGCCTGCCCCCCGATGACCATCGGTACCTCATCACCGATGCGCCCGGTGAAGGCCCGCACCACCCGATCCGGGTCGGTGACCGCCCGCTGTTGCGCGGCCTGGCCTACCACCAGCCGGCCAGGCTCACTTGGATCCACCACCGAGGGCACGACCATCGAGCCGCTGCCCAATGCCACCACCGCAGCCGGCTCCGCTGCCCGGCACACCGCCGCCGCGGTGACCGTGTTGCCCACGTCAATGCCCAGCCAGTAGCCCATCGGCCAAACCCTCCTCGTCCCGACCGCCCGCAGACCCTAAAACCACGCGTGAGCCGACCTGACGGGCCTGGCCTGCCTATCGCCAACACAAAGCGCATTGTTAGCGACACGTTGAGTGACCATAAGCACTGGGCAACCCGCGTGCCGATGTGGCGGGGACCCTAGGGGTCCGGGGAATACTGCCCCGAACCCGCCCCGGCACTGACGCTGTCGATCGGCCATCCGAGGAACGGTGTGAACCCCGAGGGCTGACCCCACGCCCAGTCCGTGGGAGTAGCCTCCGGAAGGCCAAGCACCACGCCAGCTCCGCCACTCCCTGCCCCGGGGTGACGGAGCTGCTTGCATGACCGCATCTAGAGAGGGCGACCAGTGAGCGCAGCAGGGCCGACCGGCTTGGACGTCGTTGACCGGGCTATCGGCTTGACCGAGGCGGGCGACCGGAGGGACCTGGCGCAGCGGCTGGCGCACACCCGCCGGCGCCTGCTCGATCCCAGCGTGCGGGTGCTCGTGATTGGCGAGTTCAAACAAGGCAAGAGCCTGCTCGTCAACGCACTTGTCGATGCCCCGGTGTGCCCGGTGGACGACGATATCTCGACCGCGGTACCCACCGAAGTGCATTACTCCAAGACCCCCGTCGCGTCGCTGGTGCGCAGCACCGGCGACACCGACGGCGATCACTTGGCCCGGGTCGAGGTACCGCTGCAAGAACTCGCCGAGCATGTGTCCGAGGCGGGAAACCCCGACAATCGGCGAGGCTTGTTGCGGGCCGAGGTCGGCATTCCCCGGCAGATCCTGGCCGACGGGCTGGTCCTGGTCGACACCACCGGCGTCGGTGGCCTGAGTTCGGTGCACACAACCAGCACCTTGGCGGCATTACCGACAGCCGACGCCGTGCTGCTGGTCTCCGACTCCTCCCAGGAGTACTCCGAACCTGAGATCAACTTCCTGCGGCAGGCGATCAAACTATGTCCCAACGTCGCCTGCGTACTCACCAAGATCGACCTTTACCCACAGTGGCGCCGCATCGCCGAGCTGGATCGGGTTCACCTTGCGGGCGCCAAGGTGACAGCGGACTTGCTCCCGGTGTCCTCGACGCTGCGCCTGCATGCGATTCAAGCTGACGACAAGCAGCTGCATGATGAGTCCGGGTTCCCAGCGCTGGTGGCGTATCTGCTGGGCGCGGTCGCCAATGCCGAACGGTTGAGCCGCCGCAGCGTGGCACACGACGTATTCACGGTCACCGACCACCTCGCGGTGGCGTTACGCGCCGAGCTACAGGCCCTGCAGAATCCCGACGACAACCTGGCGCTGATGGCCGAGCTGAAAGCTGCCCAGGCTCGTGCGGAGGAACTGCATCTGCGCTCATCGCGATGGCAGCAGACCCTCAGCGATGGGATCGCGGACCTGTACGCCGACATCGAGCACGACCTGCGCGACCGATTGCGCCAAGTGATCCGCAATGGCGAGGCCGCCTTGGAGCAGGCCGACCCGAGCGCGATCTGGGAGCAGTTCACTGAGTGGCTCACCCAGCAGCTCGCCGCGGTTACCTCCGACAATTTCGTATGGGCCAATCAGCGAGCACAGTGGGTCGCGCACCAGGTCGCCGAGCACTTCGCTGAAGATGGCGGTGAACTACTTCCTGAACTCCGGCTGGGCGACGCGGCGACCACCCTGGATGCGGTACCTGAGCTGGTGGCGCCCAAGGTCGAAGATCCCAAGCTTGTCAGCAAGCTGCTCACCGGAATGCGTGGCTCCTATGGCGGCATGTTGATGTTCGGCATGTTGACCACGCTTGCTGGGCTGTCCCTGCTCAACCCCATCTCGCTGGCTGCCGGGTTGCTACTCGGCGGCAGGACGCTTCGCGAGGACAAGCAAAATCGACTCAAACGCCACCAAGCCGAGGCCCAGATGCTGTTGCGCAAACAGGTCGACGACGCCAGCTTCCATGTCAGCAAGGAGCTGCGAGATCGGTTGCGCGAAGTCCAACGGCTGTTGCGAGACCACTTCACCGACGTGGCCACCGAGCTGCACCGCTCGCTATCAGAGTCGATCCAGGCCGCGGAGAAGGCCGCGAACACCGAGGCGTCCGCCCGCAAGCAGCGGATCCACCGGATCAAGACGGAGCTGGCCCAGATCGACATGCTGCGGCAGCACGCGCGCGACCTGATGACCAGCCCGGGAACTGGGTCGTGAACTCGCCGAGGCAAGCAACGCCGAGCATCGGTGCGGCGGTGCGGGCAGTGTTGCGGCGGTCGATTGAGGTGTACCGCGACAGCGCCGGTACGGCAGCCCGGCTGCGGGATCAGATCGATCGGCTCGACGAACCGCTTCGGGTGGCCATCGCGGGCAAAGTCAAAGCCGGCAAATCGACGCTGCTCAACGCTCTGGTGGGAGAACAGATCGCGCCGACCGACGCCGGGGAGTGCACTCGCGTCGTCACCTGGTACAGGGATGCGGCAAGCCCCCGCGTCACTCTGATACCCCGCGCCGGAGCGCCGCGCCAGCTACCGCTGACCCGCACTGATGGTCGCCTGGAGTTCGACCTTCGGGGTAGCACCCCCGACGACGTCGATCGATTGCTCGTCGACTGGCCCTCCCGCAGTTTGCGGACCACCACGCTGATCGATACCCCGGGTATCGCGTCGCTGTCCACACATATCTCCGCTCGATCCATCGCGCTGTTGGCGCCCGACGATCAGCCCTCCGATGCGGACGCCGTCATCTACCTGATGCGTCACCTGCACGCCACCGACGTGCGGTTCCTGGAGTCGTTCTATGACCAGGTCGGCGCTCCCGCCGCGGTGGTCAACACCGTGGCGGTGCTGTCCAGGGCCGATGAGATCGGAGCCGGCCGGCTCGATGCCATGGTGTCGGCGCGGCAGGTCGCCCGCCGCTATCGCTCCGAGCCGAAGATTCGCCGGCTGTGTCAGACGGTGGTGGCAGTGACCGGCCTACTCGCCCAGACCGCTCGGACACTGCGGCAGGCGGAATTCAGTGCACTGAGCGAGTTGGCCCAGCTGCCGCGACCAGAGTTGGATTCCCTGCTGCTCTCGGCGGACCGGTTCGCTGCAACGCAGGCACACCCCACGTTGTCGCCACAGACCCGTAGCGCGTTGGTAGAGCGATTCGGATTGTTCGGGTTGCGCCTGGCGACCACCCTGGTCCGCCAAGGGCATCGTGAGCCGGCTGGGCTTGCCGAGGAGCTGGTGCGGCGTAGCGGCCTCGACGAACTGCGCACCGTGCTGGCCACTCAGTTCACCGAACGCCGCGACGTGCTCAAGGCCCGTTCGGCGCTGCTCCTGGTCGAGCGCATTCTGCGCGAACAACCTCGTCCAGAAGCTCACCATCTGGCCGGTGAGGTTGAGCGCATCCTGGCGGGTGCGCACGAGTTCCGCGAGTTGCGGCTGCTTGCTGAGCTGCGCGCTCCCCACGTCGCCTTGCCGTCCGATGCCCGCTCCGATGCCGAGCGGCTGCTCGGTGCGCACGGCGCAGCGACCCCCAACCGGCTCGGGCTCGAGCCCGACACCGATATCGGGCAGCTGCGGGAGGCTGCGATCGCCGCGCTGGCCCGCTGGCAGCGCCGCGCCGAGAGCCCGCTGTCCGATCGCGCTGCCAGTGACCGAGCGCGGGTAGTGGTGCGTAGCTGTGAGGGAATGTTGGCACGGCTCTCCGCAGGGCAACCTCAGTTGATGCAGGATTGACGCGGGGTGGGTCCAAGCCACGCCCCCGCGTCAGATCGCCCCGCGGGACGCCGCGTCATGTCATCAGTCGAGCTGCCCGCGGATCGCTCCGGCCTTGTGCGCGGTGGTGTGCAGGTTGAGATAGAAGTCAGACGGATCATCGAGTACGGCATCGATCTTGTTCCGGCTGGCGTGAACGCAACTGGTGACGGTGTTGTGGTCGCCATCGAAGTGCTCGCCGTTGAAGAAATCAATCCAATGTCCGCCGTCGTGGCGACGAGGTG
>JBHELN010000331.1:0-4868 GCA_046263115.1 Pseudonocardiaceae bacterium
CTGTAGGGTCTCCGACCGGTTCGGCAGCAGGGCTGGAGCGGGACGGTGCGCGCTTGCGGGATGGCATGTCGCATCTCCTTGCTGTTACGCCTCGCTCCACTCGTGATGGATACGGGGCGACGCCGCAGCACAGCGTCGCTCCCGTAGTGGGTCGCACTGCCAAGAGCCGACGCCGACAAATCACTCCACCCGCAATCTTTGCACGGGCTGCAGCGATCGTCACACAATATGGGCTTGATGCGCGGGCTGCGGGCCATCCTTGCGCCGCTTGGGCAGGATCGCGCCACCCGTGATGGCCGCGCCCGGGCCGAACAAGGTGTCCAGCACATCCTTCACCCGGTACAGGTCGGCGTTGATCTCCTCCTGCAACCGGGCCAACTGATGCAGCTCGTGAGCACTGGACCGCTCCCGTTGCGTCGCGGTCTCGGTCGCTCCGGCAACTAGACGGTCGGCCTCGGCGCGGGCCTGCGCCAGAAGTCGATCCGCCTCGGCGCGAGCCGCTCTCGTCATGATCTCTGCGTCCGCAGTGGCGGTCCTGACCAATTCCTCGGCGTTCGCGCCCGCCGCCGTGCGGATCTGCTCGGCCTCCGCTCGAGCCTGCGCCCGAACCCGTTCGGATTCCCGTTCCGCGTCCTGGCACGCAGCCTCGAGCTCGCTGGAACGTCGGCGCAGCGCGTTGTCCTGCTCGGCGGCCTCCCGATTGGCTTCGGCGCGCCAGGTGGCGATCTCCTGTTCGGCCCGTTCCCGCTCCTCAGTGATCTGTGCCCGGGTTTGCTCAAGCAGTGCGGCCGCCGCGGCCTCGGCCTGAGCGCGCACCTCACGGGCCTCGTCTTCGGCCAGCTTGAGGATCTTCTCGACCCGAGCGCCGAAGTTCGCGTCCGCTGCCGATTCGCCTTCGGGCGCCCAGCGTGCCTGGCTCAGCGCGTCCTCCAACATCGCGACTCGCTGGTTGGCCGCCGCCAGCGCGTTGTCTGCCGCCGACAGCTCAGCGGCGAGGTAGCGAAACCGCTCGTCCACCTGCCGCTTGTCATAACCCCGCAGTGCGACATCAAATGTGGTGTCCGTTATGTCCTTACGGTTCAAGCGACTCATGTGTTACCTCCCCGACGGTGGTGAGGCATCCTTACACTTGATCACAATATGCGCCTCGGCAGGTCGGGACTTCCGCACTCGCCCGCCAACCGACGACCCCGGTACGGCTATCCTCGCGCCTGGCCCCATAGGGGGGACTGACCACAGGAGTCAACGCTGAACTATCAGGATCCCTCCTGGCGTCCGACCCAACGTTTGCCTGTCACGCGGGTAGCTCCGCGAAGTCCAGTCCCGCACCGGGGTCCAGCCCCGCGTCGCGGTCCTGTCCGGCCGCCCGCGGCGGCGCCCCGCGCTCGCCGTCGCCCCGGCCGCATCGTCGCGCTGATCTGTGCCACCGTCGTGCTGGCGGTGCTTTGCTTGGCGGTCTACATCGATCGATCGATCCAACGCGTCGACGCGCTGGTCGACTACCCGGGACGGCTGGCGGCCACCGCGGGCACCAACTGGCTGATCGTCGGGTCGGACAGCCGGGCCGGCCTCACTGCTCAGCAGGAGGCTCGGCTGACCACCGGCGATGAGGCGGCGGCGGGGGGCAATCGGACAGACACGATCATGTTGATGCACATCCCGGCGTTCACCAGTGGCGGGCAGATCACCTTGGTGAGTCTGCCTCGGGACTCCTCGGTGCCACTCGCCGGCCACGGCCGGGTCAAGCTCAACGCCACCTTCGCTTTCGGTGGTCCCACTCAGCTGGTGCAAACCGTGGAACAGGTCACCGGCCTACACATCGATCATTACGCGGAGATCGGGTTCGCCGGCTTCGCCGACCTGGTCGACGACGTCGGCGGGGTGCAGATGTGTCCCACCGAGCCGATCAACGATCCGCTGGCCGGGCTGAACATTGCGGCGGGTTGCCAGATGTTGGACGGGCCGAAGGCATTGGGCTATGTCCGCACCAGGCACTCCCCCCGAGGTGACTTGGACCGGGTGGTGCGCCAGCGGGAATTCCTCGGTGCGCTGATTACCCGTGCCGCCAGTCCGTCGGTGCTGCTGGACCCGTTCCGCGCGGTGCCGCTTGTCTCCGACGCTCCGGGCACGATCACCGTCGACAACGGCGATCATGTCTGGAATCTGGCCAGGTTGGGGTGGGCGATGCGCTCGCTGTCGCATGGCGATGCGGTGACCACGACGGTTCCGTTCGCCGGTTTCGGTCCGGTCAGCGACGGCTCCTCCGGCGTGCTGTGGGACAAACAGCAGGCCGGTCAGCTATTCAGCCGGCTGGCTCGTGAATGAGTACCGCGATCCCACTCAGGACCTGCGCGGTGCGCGCCCCATGGTGAAGAACTCGTCGTTGGGGCGTAGCGCCATCAGATGAGCGAGCCGGTTGGACATCGCGAACAGCGCGGTGATCGCCCCGACGTCCCAGATCTCGTCGTCCGACAGACCCGCGGCCCGGGCTTGCTGGAAATCATGCTCGGTCAGTTCAGCGGACCGAGTGGCGATCACCAGGGCTAGGTCGACGATGGCGCGTTGCCGCGGGTTCAGCGTGGCGGCCCAGGGATTGCCGGCCACCTGGTCGGCGAGGTAAGGATCCCGCGCACGGATTCGCAGGATCGCGCCGTGCGCCACGATGCAGTAGGTGCAGTGGTTGGCTCCGGAGGTGGCGACGACGACCAACTCCCGCTCCGCCTTCGACAGCCCGCCAGCGGCTGAGCCGTCGCCTTGACCCTGCGAGCAGATTTCCGGATTCATTAGAGCGTCGTGGTAGTCCAGGAACGCTCGCAGCTCAGCGGGACGGCGCGCCAGGGCGCGGAAGATGTTCGGCACGAATCCGGACCGCTCGGCGATCACGCCGACGCGTTCCCGCAGGTCAGGTGGGAAATCCTCGAGCTCCACGATGCCGAACCGGCTCACCCCGGTCATCACGGTCATGCCTGCAGACGTTACTGGGCTCCGGTGGCTGGAGCGATGACGATGAAACCGAGGCCCTCGGCGACGGCTGCGAGCCGGCGATCATAGGTTACGAACTATCGAACTCGGCCGCTGAGGCGAGGTGAATAGCGTCCGGGGGTTCTGATCAACGGAGACTCGAGGCTGCCCGCGCGCTCAAGGATCACGTCGCTGCAGTGGGAGTGCACTAGGCCGGATGGCAGCGGCTCGGCCTAACAATGATCGATGAAATGGGGATGTCCATTGGGGCAGCTGCCCGAATAGTGATCAAAGGCCCAGTTGAAAGTGGGCTGTAGCACCCAATGCTCAGCGCAGAACGAGCGATTGCAGCGCGAGCAGTAGAACGGCACCCAGGTCTGATCGAGCGCGTGCAGCGCGGCCGCGTCGATGGCACGGGCCGCCTGGATGGTTGCCGCAAGATTGATCACCCGGCGGGAGAAACTCGTGTACGGCAGGAAACCGGTGATCCGGATAGTGCCCTGTGCTTCGGGAAAGACCCGATAGATGATGTCCTGTTCTTCGTTGACGTACAGCTGCCCTCGCCGGCTCACCTCGACGGTCGCGGCCGCACGCGGGCAGCCGTCGTGCTGGCACGGAAACGCAATACTCAGCCGTGCCGGATCCTCCACACCTACCAGTGTCGCAAATGCGCTGCCTAGGGTTGGTGAGCGAGGAAAGCGGCCTCGCGGTACCCAGCTGGTCAGCTGGTGCACATCGCCGCGTTCAACACCACGGTTGTTGGCCCGGGAGTAGCTCACCGCGCCGGTGCTTGCGGTCAGGCGGTGGTGTGCGCATTGCGTATGGTCCGTTGTCGCACCCACGGCCAGGTGATCAGCGCCCAGGCCGCGGCTCCGACAATGAGCTCGGAAAGTAGGTACCACGGCCACGGACCCAGCACGTCGAGCAGCGAGGCCGCCAGCGGTTTGGAATTGAGAAAGCCGTAGTTGGTGCCCTCCGCGCGGTTGAAGACGAACATCGCCACGCCCCAGCCGAGGGTCACCAACACCGCGACCCGATAGCTGCGCCACCCCGGCCGCAACCCCACTCCCCAGGTGAGATAGATCGCTGCCAACGGCGCAAGGCTGTGTATACCGAAGAACGACACGAACTGCAGCGATGGAAAGTCCGGGCCCGTCAGCTCCGGGCTGACGAACGCTTGGGAGGTGAGCGTCAGACCCCAGAAATAGGTTAGCGCGAACGCCGCCGAGGAATATGACCACAACGCCCACACCGCGGCTATGGCGGCCAGATCGCACAGTTGCAACGGCAGTGAGTATTTGATTCCCCATTGCCATGGCAGCAGGTAGTAGACCTCATCCGCTACTAGAAACGCCCCGAAGAGCACGGCTAAGGCCTTGCTGAGCCGCAGCCCTACACGGCTGCCGCGGTACCGCCGGCCAATGCTGACCAGCGCCGCCGCAACCACGATGAACACTGCGACGACGGCAGCATGCGACCATCCGAAAGCCACGAACTGGCGCACCGGGGCCACACCCGTCGAGCGTAGCGACGCTACGCCCGCCCCGGCGTGTCCGGCGCTGGTGGCCGCTATGTCGTGCTTGTCCGTACGGCTACGGCGACTGATCGCATCATGGCGGTAGATCCGCGCTAGCGGTGTACTGGAGACCGCCACCACCGGACAGTGCGGACCTGCCGCGTGGGGCAAGTCGGCGATCGGCGGTCACCAGAGTGGTAACCAGCGCCGCGGCGAGTGCGACATACCAGCCGTCATACACACTCGTGGAGACCACGCGGCACGGTTAGCGCGTGGTTCGCCGGCTTTTCGGTGGCGCCCGCCGGATCATGACCAGCCGGCGAGATACTGTGAGGTATGGGTGACGGGGAGGTGGGTTTGCCCGCCGTGCTATTGCGCGGCGTGGAGAAGG
>JBHELN010000332.1:0-3380 GCA_046263115.1 Pseudonocardiaceae bacterium
ACCCGGTCCAGCTTGGTCACGCCGTCGACGAGATGGCCGACCTCTTCGCCGAATTCCTCGCTCAAAGCCTCGAGCGTGTAACCGGTGTCCTCCACGGTGTCGTGCAGCAGCGCGGCCACCAAGGTGGTGGTGTCCATCCCCAACTCGGCGAGGATCGTCGAGACCGCCAACGGATGGGTGATGTAGGGATCGCCGGACTTGCGCTTCTGGTGAGCGTGTTTCTCTTCGGCGATGTCATAGGCGCGCTGCAGCAGTGCGAGATCTGCCTTGGGATGCAGCTGCCGATGAATTGCGGCGAGCGGTTCGAGCACCTGTCTGATCGGTCCGGGGCGTGCCGTGATCCGCCGGGCCAGCCGGGCACGAACCCGCCGGGTTTTCGAAGGCAACCGCTGGGCAACCGTGGTTGGGTCGGAGCCGGCCGGCGGCGCCTCAGCGCGCTGCAGCTCCTGACTCACACCACACTCTCCCGCCACCTGGTGACAACCGAATCTTCAGGGTACCGCCCACATTGCCTCACCAGATCCCCCTGCACCGCTGGCCCCGCCTCGGCACGGGCCGGAAACAGCCCGATTTCGCCCGCCGCCGGATCAGACCGTGACCAATGCGCGCACCTGCCGACCGGAGAGTCGGTCGCGGCCCCGCAGCGAAGCGATCTCCAGCAGGACCGCAACGTCGCTGACCGTGGCTCCGGCCCGCTCGACCAACGCGCACGTGGCGGCTACCGTACCCCCGGTCGCCAAGACGTCATCGACCACCAAGGCCCGCTGATCGGGCCAAAGGACGCCGCCGGCCAATTCCAGCGACGCGACACCGTATTCCAAAGCGTAGCTTTCGCGGTCGGCGACGACCGGTAACTTGCCGGGTTTACGGACACCGACCACACCCGCGCCGAGCGCGTAGGCCACCGCGGCACCGAGCAGGAAGCCACGGGCCTCCACACCGATCACGACATCGACCTGCTGGCCTGGAAGAATCAACCCATCTACGACTGCGCGAAACGCCGCCGCATCGGCGAATACTGGCGCGAGATCGCGAAAGAGCACTCCGGATTGCGGGAAGTCCGCAACCTCACGAATCAGCGGCAGGAGTAAGGTCGCCAGATCGTCCACGTTCGACCTGGATCTACCTGGTTCCCATCTTGCCTGCGCCTCCATGACTACCGAAGCCTCTCTGAGAGAGTGTCCTCGGCGGTCCGAATGAATTGCTGCCAACGTCCGACCGCTTGGCCCTGACCGTCATTTTTCTCGGTACCTGAGAATCGATCTGAGATGGGGCGCTCTTTACGGTGCGGAAGTCTTTCTCAGGACCGGTCTTGTCCGGGGTGGAATGGGTTCTGAGCTCCTGTACCGGCGCGGGCAGCTGTACCGGAACCGGTAATTGAACCGCCGCCGGTGGCTGGACCGAAACAGGTAGCTGCACCGGCAGGTCGGCTGGTGACAGCGGGGCCGGCAACGCCACCGGGATCGACACCTGGGACGGATCAGATGGCGATCCGGCGGAGCCCGCGGTCGGTTGTTCCGAATTCTCCGCGGTGCAGCGCTTGTTGTTGTCACCCAGCTGCCCGGTGCACGTTCGGATGGACCGCTCCGATGTCGACCTGTCGGTGACACCTTCCGGCTGGGCGCCGCGCCGAGGGAGCGCGTCGAGAAGCGCATGATCGGTCCGGATGTCCGCCCCGGCATTCGACGATGCCGGCGGTCGGGCCCCGGCGAGCGACGCGGCTGTCCCGACCTTCACAGCCGGCGTCTGGGTACGGTCTGCGGGACGACCGTTGGTCACCACACGCATCGCTACCGGGCCGCGATCGGGTTCAGGAAAGGCCAGTACCGGCGGCCTCCCACCCGGGCCGAAGATGCTGATACCCGGAATGACCGCCAACGGGGGGCTGGATAAGCCGGCGGCCAGCGCCAACGCCCCACCCATCACCGCGGCCAGCCGAAGGTGCCTGCGGTAGCTCACCCGGCCGGCACCGTTGACTCGCCGGCTCAGGGCAGAGATGTCAGCGAGCGTGGAGCGGCTGGCCAGGTGGGCCACCAGCTCCCGGCGACCCCGTCGTTCCCAGTCACGGCCCACTGCTCGGTCAGCCACCTCACCGACCGTGGCGAGCAGGCTCTGCGCGTCGGGCCGGCTGCCTGGGTCCTTGGCGAGACCGCGCAGCACCAATGCACGCACCGGTTCGGGGATCACCTCGATCGGGACTGGGCTGGCCTGATGCTTGACCGACAGCTGCGCTGCGTCATCGGCATAGAACGGCGGCGCGCCGACGAGGCACTCGAAGAACGTCACGGTGGCGGCGTACAGATCGCCGCTCGGCTGGCTTACCGCACGACTGATCCACTGCTCGGGCGCGAGGTAAAACGGCGTGGATCGAGACAACTGTAGCCGACTGTCAGCTGTCCAGAGCCCGAAGTCAGCCAGCCGTAGCCGGCCGGTAGAGGTCAGGATTAAGTTATCCGGCTTGACGTCACCGTGCGCCAGACCTGCCTGGTGACAGGCCGCCAGTGCCCGCAGCAGGTCCTTGAGCACCACCAACGCCGCCCCAATGCCGACCGCACCTTGGGCGAGCAGCAAAGACCGCAGCGTGGTGCCGCTGAGGTGCTCGCCGATGACAGCGGCACCGTCGTCGCACTCCAGGTAGCGGTAGACGCGGGCAACTTCGGTTTGGCGAACTCGCGCCAACTGCGCACACACGCTGCCGAACCGGGTGCGAAACTCCGCGTCGGCAAGCAATTCCGGCGAGAGATAGGTGATCGCGAGCGATTTGCGGGTGATGGGATGACGGGCCAGAACCCGCCGGCCCACCGGGTCTTCACGCACCTGCCGGAGATGCACCACGCCCGGAACGGACCACCCCGCCATACCAGATCCTCCCTGGTCACCCGCACGGCGCCGCCCCCATTTCGTCACTCCTCGGAGCGACGTTCGGCACCTGACTACCGAGCGTTCTACTAAACGGGGCTGGAGGCAAGGATTCAGTGGGACAACGCACCACATAGGTGATGGAGCGTGAGAAAACCGTAGCGTCTCGTCAGCCATTTGTTACGCTCTGCAACTTCCAATACGGAGCGTAGTGAGATGAACTTCGCGCGTTAGCGGCTCGACCTGCCGGCCTTACCCGAGGGCCTGTTGCTCTTCCCGGCAGGCTGCCCGCGCCGCCGACCGGCGGGTGCGCTCTTACTACCTTTGGTGGGCATGCCAGCCGAGGACATGGCCTCCCCGGCTGCGTTTGTGGAGTCAGCGCGGGGAGGTTGACCGGGTGTCTCCCCCTCGGCGCTCCCCCCTTCGGACATCGCCTTGCGGGCCAGCTTCTCCCGGCGCTGGGCGACGCGCTCGGCTTGTTGCCGGTAGGCCGGTCGACTCATGGTGAGGTCGACCACCAA
>JBHELN010000333.1:0-5865 GCA_046263115.1 Pseudonocardiaceae bacterium
GGGCCAGCGCGCCAAAACATTCGACAGCGATCTCCGGCGCAGGTCGCGCCCGGGTCGCCGAGTACTCCTGCGGGGTGTTCACGTTCACCACCGAGTCGAGATTTGGGTCGCTCGCCGCGAGATCGCGGTCGGCGAGCAGCATCTCGTCGTCGAGTAGGTCCGCGTTGACGTGCTTGATCATCATGCCCGGCCGAAGATCACCCGCGGCGATCAGTTTGGTGATCAGCCCCGCCAGCCTGGTGCGGTACCCGGCAGCCAAGGGCTGCCGGAATCCCCTTGCCACCGGCAGGACCAGGTCGATCTCGGGATCGCTCAGCCGGCGCAGGACACGACGGATGAACGCCGGGTGCAAAAAGGGCATATCGGTCGAACAGACGAATGCCGCGGCCGCCCGGTCCTCCACCGCCGCGAGTCCGGCCGCCACACCTTGCATCGGCCCCAGCCCTTCCACCGGGTCCTCAACCAGCTCGACGCCGGTCGGAAGCGCCGGCAAGGGTTGACCTGGGGCGCGCACCACCACGATCGGGCCGTTCACCGTGCGGCCAAGCAGCGCGCAGGTGCGATACAAGAGTGTGGAACCGTGCCACTCCAAGGCGGCCTTCGGCCGACCCATCCGCGACGAGCGGCCACCCGCGAGCACGACACCCGCGGCGACCTCCACCCCGGTACCCACCTCGACGATGCTAGCCCCGCGCGACGCGGGCTCGTCCTCGTCGGGGCCGTTCGCGGGATGGCCTTCGACGTCGGGGTAAATCAGCTTATGCCGCTGCTCTGACGGATACCACTGGCGGACCTTATGCATGCGCACGATCCATCGGAAATGCTCATCGCGACTGTTGCATTCGAGGGGATACACCGCTGGGTGCCGACGGCCAGCGCCGCTACACGGTGGGGCAGATCGCCGCCGAGTTGGGAGTGACCCGTGGCCGGATCGGCTTGGCGTTGCCTCCCACCGGACTGCTGGGTACCGGGGATTGTGCAACGATGCCGCATGGCCCCCGCTCGACCGGCGAGATGTCGCCGGTGGCGGTGGTGACAACGCCCTGGCCTGAGGAGATGTCGCTGCAGTGGACTGGTATCTGGACCGGGGCGTGCGCACCGCGGTCACCGAGCTGCGCCGGGAAATCAAGGCTCAGCTGGTGCGGCATGCGGATGCCTCGCCGGACGAGCTGGCTGATGCCGAACTCATCGCCGGTGAACTGCTCGCCAACGCCGTGGACCACAGCCAGGGCCCGATTTGGGCCGCACTAGATTGGACGGAGCCGCGGCCCACTCTGAGAGTCCGCGACATGGGCACCATGTTCACGCTGCCGGTCACGGCGCCGGACGTGGCCCAGCCGCGGGGACGCGGGTTGTGGCTGGTGTCCCAGCTGGCACCGGAGCTGTCCGTCGCCGCCCGGCGCGCCGGCAAAACGGTCGAGGCGGTGCTGCCCGTGACCAGACCGGTGCAACCCTCGGTCGACCCACCCCGGCGCACCGTCAATCCGCTGCCGCACCTGGAGGAGGCCAGTCCCGAGGGCGGCTTCGGGCGGGAAAGCTTCCTGCGCGCGCTGGTGGTCCAGTTGGCCAGCGCAGTCGAGGACCTGCAGGGCCCGGATGCGGCGCAACACGCCGTCGCGCAGGTCGCGGCGGATATCGGCGGCCAGATGGAACAGGAGTACCGGCGCGCGATAGGCGCCGAAGAACAGCTCCTATCGGCCGAGCAGATCGCCCAGTGTCTGGTACGGCTCAAGACCGCGATCGGAGGCACCTTCCGGGTGGTCGAGGTGACGCCTGAACGGATCGTGCTGGTCAACAGCCGCTGCCCGTTCGGCGCCGAGGTCCAGCATTCGCCCTCGCTGTGCCGGATGACGTCCGCGGTCTTCGGCGGGATCGCTGCTCGCAACGCGGAAGACGCCGCCGTGTCCCTGGACGAGCGGATCGCCGTGGGCGATCCCGGCTGCCGAGTGGTCGTCCACCTGGGTGCGGCGGCGAAGTCCGCTCAGCGGGCCCATCATTACACCGCAGCGCACTGACCTCGCCACTGCGCCAGTCGGGTCGCAGCTAGGAGATCACCGAGTACGGTTCCGGCACGAGACGTGTGGCCTGGCGTTGACCCCCTGCTCAGAGCTGGGGACAGTGATCGGGTGAGTGGCGGCGAGGTGCGCGACGGAGTGTCGCTGACCAACCTCGACCAGCCGCTCTTCGAGGGAGCGGGCGTAACCAAGCGGGATCTGGTCGACTACCTCGATGCTGTTCGTGACCACATTCTCCCGGGGCTAAGGGACCGACCGCTTTCTGTGGTCCGGGTGCTGCGGGGGCAGAAACCGTTCATGCAGAAAAACGTGCCGAGCTACACCCCACCGTGGGTGCAGACAGTGTCGCTGTGGGCGGAATCCTCGAAACGTCAGGTGTCCTACGCGCTGTGCAATGACCGCCGCACGCTGCTGTGGTTCGCCAACCAGCGTGCCGTCGAGTACCACCCGGCGCTCATCCAGGTCGGTCGCTGGGACCATCCCAGCCACCTCATCCTCGATATCGACCCGCCGTCCACAGACGCGTTCGGGCTGGCGGTCCGCGCCGCGCAACTGGTCCGCCAGGCCTTGGCTGATGCCGGCCTCGCGGGGGCGGTGAAGACCAGCGGCGCGAAGGGCGTGCACGTGTTTGTCCCAGTGGCGATCGGGGCGACGATCGAGGAGGTGGCTGCGGCCACCCGGGCGCTCGCGGCGCGCGCCGAGCGCCTCGATGCTGCTCTCGCGACCACGGCATATATCCGGGAGGACCGTGGCGGCAAGGTATTCCTCGATGCCACCCGCGCCGGCGGGGCAACTGTGGTGGCGGCGTACAGCCCGCGTGTTCGGCCCGGTACACCGGTGTCGTTTCCGGTGGCATGGGGCCAGCTTGAGCACGTTGCGCCCGCTGACTTCACGGTGCGCACGGTGCCGGGGTTGATCGCAGAAGATGATCCGTGGGACCGCTGGATGCCCCAGCCGCAGCAGTTGGGTGCCGATCTGATCGAGGAGGGCCGGGCGATCCCAGTCGCCCGAGTGCAGGCGATGCACGAAGGCAAGCGGCGCGCCCGGGCTCGCCGCGACCGCTGAAGGTCGCTCTGCGTTACTGCGGGGAGCTTTTGTACATCTACGAGGTGAATCCTGCGAAGGTCTGCAACATCGCTGTAGGGGCCGGCGATAGAGACGGTAGAGCCCCGTGATGCTGTTGGACCCCCGACCCGGCAGCGTCACGGGGCTTCTCTCATGTGCCGTCCAGCGGGCGCTACCCATCCCTCAGCTATCGAGGTGCGGTCAGCCGAATGGCAGACCACGCAGCCGCGGGTGCGTGCTCCAGGATTCCCTGCCGTGCGGATCTCTTGACTCGCTCGTTATTCGGGCAAGCTCTGGTGCGTTTGTAGGCAGGGCTTCTGGAGGCGCGGAACCTGGTGTCGATGCGCCCAACGCGATAGCCGTTGAGGAGGATTGTGCCGGAGCAGGTTGGGCGCCCGCTGCCGATCTTGGCTTTGGGATTCGTAGTGCTGACGGCCTCGGTACCGGCCGTCGCCGGCTGCGGTAGCCGCATTGGCCCGATCACGGCGCAGAATTCTTACACCATCACCGAGCCGGTCACCTCCCTCAAGATTGACAATCCGGTGGGGGACACCGAGATTCAGGGCACCGATGCCACTACCGTGTCGGTCACCGAACAGCTGCGCTACAGCGGCAACCCCCCACAGACCCGTTACCCGGTCAGCGGCGGCCGGCTCAGCTTGAGCTATAGCTGCCCGGGCGTCTTCGACGTCAACACCTGCCAGGTGACTTACCTGGTGAAGGTGCCCCGACGACTCGCCGTGCAGATCGACAACAAGGTCGGCATGATCAGGATGAGCGGTTTAGCGGGTCCACTGACCCTCACCTCTAGCACCGGAGATATCGACGCTACCGGGCTCACCAGCGATGCGGTGACTGCTCATGCCCGTGCCGGCGCGATCTCACTGGGATTCAGCGCGCCACCGACCACCGTGGACGCGCAGACCGAGGTCGGCTCGATCACGGTGCGACTGCCGGCGGATAGCGCCTACGCGGTGGACGCCGGCAGCCAGGTAGGGGCTGCGGACGTGACAGTCCAGCCGGATCCCGGCTCCGCGCACCACATCATGGCACACTCCAGAGTCGGATCGGTGCGCGTACACAACGGCTGACTTACCCGGGTTGCAGATCCGTCCCTGTCACGCCGAAGCCGCAGCGCAATTGCATGGGGATGACGACCTATCCCTTCGGCCCGACTCGTGCGGTCGTATCCCCGCAGTAAAACTCTAGATACTTGTCTTAGATGACAACGCCACCCAGCACCAAACGGAGCACGGCCAGTACGCACGCCAAGATGGCGATATTTCGCCCGTTAGTGCGCCTACTGAGAAGGCCGAAGACGAGGGCGATGACGCCAATACTAAGCGCGATCCAAGCAAATATTGCGCCGATGACCGGCAGGATTCCCGTCAGAAGTACGATAAAAATGGCGAGGACACCGAGGACGATGGCAATCACGTTCATAGTCCCATTATGCGCCGTGCCGCCGGCGGCCCGCTCAAAGATCAACCCTCGGCGCCGAGCAGGTCACGTGTCGCACCGGTGCTGTGTCATGACTCGACGCCAGCGTCGCATACAGCGGGCGCGTCACGACAGCACGGGTCCGCGGCGTCGACCTGGGCGGTCGGGAGCAGATCAGTTGGCGCCGCATCAGTCCCACGCGGGTACATGTCGCCTAATCTGCTGGGATGGCACCAACTCGGTCCGAGGTACTCAGCACTTCGCCTCCGATGTTCAAGGCACGGTTGCTGAATGCGCTGGTCCGCACGCATCCTGTTGTGCCGCTGCTGCTGTACGGGCCGGTGATCGTGACGCTGACGGCCTTCGCCGTGCAACGGGTTGGCGTCCTGATCGCGATCGCGCTGATGGCTGCGGGCTACCTCACCTGGACCCTGACGGAGTACTGGGTGCATCGTGCGGTGTTCCATTTCCAACCGCGCGGCCCGCGCAGCGAAGCGTTCGTGTGGGCCATTCACGGGGTGCATCACGCCCACCCCAACGACCCGCGCCGGGTGGTTACGTCGCCGGCGGCGAGCGTTCCGATCGGTGCCGCCGCGGCGGTCCTCATCTGGTTGGCGTTGCCGGGCGCCTGGTGGCTGCCGTTCGCGGCCGGCTGGGGCGGCGGGTATCTCGCCTATGACCTGCTGCACGCGTATCTGCATGTGGGCCGGCCGAGGACAGCGCTGCTGCGCTGGCTGCGGGCGCGCCACCTGCGGCATCACTTCGCGGACTCCCGAGGGGACTTCGGTGTGAGCGCGCCGTATTGGGATTACGTCTTCGGCACCTCGCTATCGGGCCGCACGTTCCGTCGCGGGCCCGTCCGGAAGAAATGCGAGGCGGCGAGCCGGACGTGCGCGTCCTGATCACTACTCCAGCGGGGCTCGGACACATCCATCCAATGGTCCCCCTCGCGCGGGCGCTGCGCGTGCGTCGCCACGAGGTGCTGTGGGCTGTCCCCGCCGACGGCGTCGCTCACCATCGAGCGCACCGGGATCCGTGCCGTGGCCAGCGGCCCTGCCCGGCTCACCCGACTCACCACCACTCTAAGTAAGATAAAGCCTGGGCATGCACGCATCAACTTCTCGTTCAGGTGGTTGGGCCACTCAGATAGCCCTGTCATGCATCTCGATGACCACGTAACGTCCACGCATCTGGTTCTGCGCGCCAGTCTGGCGAGCACCAGCGGCCGCCGGCGCGACGCGTCCGAACTGAAGCCCCGGCTCGGCTGCGGGCCGGCGTCACCGCGAGGAGGAAGCCATGACGTTGCAATCCAGGAATCTGGATTCACCGGACGAAATGCGAAAGT
>JBHELN010000334.1:0-4453 GCA_046263115.1 Pseudonocardiaceae bacterium
GATGGGAAGACCGCGATGGCCAACCGTTCCATCCCACTTACAGACTGGCTCGTCGATCTACTCGAAGATCGTCGGCAACGGATAGCCGAACGAGAGGGCATCCCGGCTGAGGAGCTGACTGGCTGGGTCTTCCCCAACAGCCACGGCGGCTTACGTGAGGCCAACAACATGCGCCGTGACTGGCGCGCCTTCCGCGTGCGGCACGGGCTCGGGAACTGGTTCACTCCTTACACTTTCCGGCGCACCGTGGCCACCTTGCTCACTGACAAGCTGCCCACGCGGGAAGCCAGCGACCTACTGGGCCACTCCCGGATTTCGCAAACCACAGACACCTACGTCGGCCGACAGATCATCTCCCGCAACGCGGCCGACGTCCTGGCCGCGCTCGGTACCTCGAAAAACGGAAGTTCCACGGAACCGTGACGGGCGACAGACTCGCGACTAGGACTTGACCAGCGGAAATAGTGGGCCGCCTGGGGATCGAACCCAGAACCAAAGGATTAAAAGTCCTTTGCTCTGCCAGTTGAGCTAACGGCCCCGCGGACTGATGGTAGCCGAGGTGAGGTGGCGTCTGGCCAACGCGCTAGATCCACTTCTCGGCCGCCACGGTTCACCCTCCCATGCTGTGAAACATCCCTGCGCCTGCTCGATGGCAGAGGCACTTGCACGTCCGGCTGAGCCTGCGACGGGGAGACCGTTTCGGGCCGGACGACCGGGGTAATCCACGGTAGGAGGTGCAAGCCACCACAGGAGGTGGGCATGGCCACGGCATGCGAGACGATGACACCGCATCCGGCGTGGGTATGCAGCAGCGATGGCGCGGACCTCGTCGAGACGCTGCCAGTGGACTGCTGAGACGTGGGCAGCGGCGAGCGCAGCGCGCTGGAGCGCAGCCTGGTCCGGGTGTGCACGGTGCTGCGGTCCGCGGGGGTGAGCTACGCCCTGACCGGTGGCAGCGGCGTCTATGCTCGCGGCGGCCCATTCTCAGAGCATGACGTCGACGTGCTGGTGCGTCCTGAGGACGTCGATGAGGCGGTCCGCGCGCTGGTCGGTACCGGGATGCGGGCCACCGACGCGCCCGAGGACTGGCTACGGAAGGTTTATGACGGAACGGTGCCGGTGGATCTCATCTTCCGGCCCGCGGAGCTCCCGGTCACCGACGAGATGCTTGCCACAGCCGATGAGATGTCCGTCGCATCCGTGCTGGCGCCCGTTGCGCCCGCCACCGACTTGCTGGAACAGAAGCTCCTGTCACTTGGCCCGCACTACTGCGACTTCAGCCGGATTCTGCCCGCTGCCCGGGCGTTACGCGAGCAAGTTGACTGGGCGGCGTTACGCGCCCGCACCGGGCACAACCCCTACGCCGAGGCCTTCTTACTACTCGCCGACCGCCTCGGCATCTCGGAGCGGGACGCCGCTGATGCCAAGACGGCTGCAGCCTCCGAGCACCCGCCCGGCCACCAAATCCGGAACGACGTCCTGCCCGCTGGGCAGCCCCCCGCCAGGGAGGAGCTGCGATGACCGTGCGGATCGCGGCCGTGGGGGACGTGCACCTGGCGCCGGACACCCGAGGCACGCTGCGCCCCGCGCTGGCCGGCCTCGCCGAGCGGGCCGATGTGCTGCTGCTCGCTGGGGACCTCACCCGACACGGCTCGATCGACGAGGCGGAGGTCGTCGCCGAAGAGTTCGGTGACCTTGAGGTTCCCGTGCTCGCGGTGCTCGGCAACCACGATTACCACTGCGACGCTCAGCACGAGATCACCGTGATGCTCGGCAATGCGGGTATGGAAGTGCTCGAGGGCAACGCGAAAGTGTTGCGTGCCGGTGGCAGCGAGCTGGCGGTGGCCGGCGTGAAGGGATTCGGCGGCGGGTTCGCCGGCAAATCCGGCTCTGCCTTCGGCGAGCGGGAGATGAAAGCGTTCATCGAGCACACCGAGCTCGCCGCCGACCGGCTCGCCACCGCGCTGCGCGAGGTGGAGGGCGCAGAGATACTCGTCGCGCTCACCCACTACGCCCCAGTGCCCGACACGTTGCGCGGCGAGCCGTTCGAGATCTACCCGTTCCTCGGCGCCTACCAGCTGGGCGAGGCCATTGACGGCGCACGCGGCGGCTCCGGTGCGGACCTGGCGATCCACGGGCACGCTCACTTCGGCTCCGAGCGGGGCTGCACGCCGGGTGCGGTGCAGGTGCGTAACGTCGCGCAGCCGGTCATCCGCGCCGCGTACGCCGTCTACCACTTAGCCGGCCGGTGACCCGGCACCAGTTGCCGCGTTTACTGGCCCTCGCCCAGGGCATCTCTGCGGCCGGACCGCACACCCCGGCACCGCTAGCGCCGGCCGCCGTGACAACCGGCAGGAGACACCGTGGCTTCACTACGCAGAGCGTTCCTCGCGGGTGCCGCCGCTGGAGCGGCCGGAACCACCGCCCTCAACGCGATCACTTATCTGGACATGGCGGTGCGGGGCCGGCCGCCATCGAGCACCCCCGAGGACACCATCGAGCGGCTCGCTGAAGCCGTCGGTGTCGACATTCCCGGGGACGGTGAGGTGCGCCAGCACCGGCTGTCCGGGCTAGGAGCGCTGACCGGGCTGGTGACCGGAATGAGCATCGGCGCGCTCGGCGGCCTACTCACAGCGCAACTTCGCCTGCCGCTGCCGGTACTGGCTGTGTTGATCGGCGCCGCCGCGATGGCAGGCAGCAACACGCCGATGACCGCATTGGGGGTGACCGACCCGAGAACCTGGGACGCCACCAGCTGGGTATCCGACGTCGTTCCACACCTGGCTTACGGCGCGGTCACCGCAGCGGCGCTCACCGCCTTGCGCTGAAGAGGCCGGCGGGTTCGTCAAAGGTGTACAGCCGGTGACAGTCGATGCCGCTGGTCGGCAGCCCCGTAGCAGCGATCCGCGGTGCCCGGCTCGGTTGCTTGGCAACTGAAACGAGAGCGTCTCCTGCTGACCGCCGGCGCGCGCGTGGGATCGCCGTGAACAGTTCGGGCCGCGCTTGGCTGGTCTTTACGCATCGCCACGCCGAGACATCGACAGTGCCGGCGAAACTCCTGATGTTGCGCAGGCCCGGCGCACCGTCGCCGTTGGCTCACAAACGGCGCGTAGCCAGAAGGGCGGCGACTCACCGCGGCGAAATGGGTGAACCAGCTCAACGCCCTGCCAGCGCCGGTGTGGTGGGCTGGTCAAGCAGGGCCGGGCCGAGTTGGTGCACAGCGACGCCGAACACCCCGGCCCGCCGGGCTGCTCGGTCGATATGATGATCACGATAACAACGAGCAGCTCTGGCCCGACGTGCGCGCGGGGCTGCGCGAGCTGCACCGGATTCCGCGGCCTGGAGGGCCGGCCCCTGCTTCAAGTGTCGTATCGACGGGGCGGGACGTAGTGTGCTCGGCATGACCACAGGTCCAAAGGACGCGCCGGATCCGGACAGCTCTGAGTTCCTCCACGAGCAAGACCCTGTTGAGAAGGTGAGCCCGGAGACGACGGCGGACGCTCCTGCCACGCAGGCCGAGAGCATCTCAACCGATCCCCCACCGAGCCAGGGCGAGCAGCCCGGAACCTAACTTCCGCGGGGCTCGCTACCGTGACGCGGCGATCGCCCTCGGTACCGCGGTCCTCGTCCGTCCGCCCCGAGTAGGGATCGGTCGTGCTCGGAGTGATTGCCGTGCCAAAACCATTTGCCCGGTGCCGGATGTTACGCATCCAAATAACCCACTCCCATGGGCGAATCGAGCAAACCCCCATTCACCCGGACGGCGTCCGGAGTATCGGCAGCGGCATCCGTTCGGGCAGCCGAGTGCCTGGTGAGTAGGGGAGCAGCACTGCTGGTGGCACCTGAAGGAAAACCCGTCGGGGTGGCGGCATCAGAGGCAGCTGGGGCAGTGGAGGACGGAGCCAACTTTGCGGCCACAGCCTCGGCGCCTTCAACCAGCAAGGGCATCGCCCCCAACAGGTCGGCGCCGGTTTTATTCAGGCGCCCAAGGCCAGGACCCACTACCTGAGCCTGCCCCGCGATGATCCGCAGATTGTCCAAGCAGTCACCCAGATTGCCCGCGGTGCGGTTGAGCAGAACGCCGATCATGAAAAGGTAAATGGCCAGAGAGGCAATCAATAATCCGCTGACAACGACGGTCATAACGATAAGAATCATTCTTCACCCTCTTTGTCTTTGGGGAATCTGTTCAACGCTGCGCAGCCACTGCGGGCCTGGCGTGAGGCAGCCGATTGCCCGAAGGTCGATCAGCACAACACCGCTCCCGGAGCGGCCGGGAACGGCCGGACAACACGACCGCGGTGCGCACCGTGCCTAGCAGCTGCCGCGGGGCAGGATCCCAACTAGGTGGCGCCCCACGCGTGGCGAACAGCATGCCGACCCTCACCCCGGTTGATCGAATACGAGACGCCCATCGTCGCACCGGCAAATGCGGCACGTCAACACGAAATAT
>JBHELN010000335.1:0-5872 GCA_046263115.1 Pseudonocardiaceae bacterium
ATCCAGCGCAGCCAGGTGCCCGTGGTCGCGGGGCAGCGGCGGCAGCGCGGTGGCCTGTGCCGAACGCAGTCGCTCCCACCCGACCTTCTCGCCGCGGATCAGGCCGCCGACGTCCTCGTCCGGGATCGCCGGGTCGGCGACGATGGCCAGGATCGCGTCCAGCAGGGCCTGCCGGTTTTCGCCGGCCTTGCCGCGCTCGGCCAGCTCGTCCCGCATCTTGTGCGCGGCCTTGCTCTCCCGCGCTGAAACAGCCTGGTCGAACAACTGCACGACTTCGTCCAGCACGTCGGTCGCCGACTGCGCCAGCAAGGTCAGCAGGATCGGGTACCGCCGCTGCGGCTCGCGGCGCTGCAACGCCTGTGCGGTCAGCTGCCGTCCCACGGTGGCCAGGAACCGGCGCCGCTCCGCCGGCAGCACCGACAGGTCCAAGGTGTGCGCGCCCATGCCACGCAGGAACGCCAGCTTCGCGACCTCTGCCTTCACCGCCGCCGGCGATGCTTCCACCGGGCCGGTGACCAGCCACCGTAACCGCGTCGTGCCGATCGCAGGGTCGTTCACCAACAGGTTGTCCAGGTCGGCGCACCGCTGCTCAGTGAACTCGTGCGCCAGCCGGTCGAACGTCTCCCGCCGGGCTTCCTCCCGCGCGTGCGCCACCCGTTCGACCACCGTCACCGGCCCCGGCCGGATCACCCACGCCGAGATCAGGTACTCGCACGCCAGCCGAAACAGCAGCAGCGGCGAGTCGTGCTCCAGCGCCCGCGCGAGCAGGAACTCGTCCAGCTCCTTCAACTCCAGCGCCGTCGGCGCCCGCCAGCCCAGATACCGGGCCACCAGCCGAAGATGCTCCGTGCGAGTCTTCGCCCGCCGCCCGTACGAGCGGAGGGCATCCGGGTCGACCTGAAGCTGTTCGTCCAGCCGCACGACCGCCGCGCGTGGCGCGGCCGCCACCTCGTCGGGCGCGAATCCAATCCACGGCAACGTGCACAAGGTGACGGCAAGGCCGAGCCGGTCGGCTGATCCCCGGCCCCGGCCAGGGTCGATGAAGGCGAGGTCCGCCGGGGTCAGCGTGAAGAACCGGAACAGCTCCTCGCGGCCGATCTCGGGGAACTTCCGCAGCGCCTCCAGTTCTTGGTCCGCGAACACCCGCGTGGCCAACCAGCCACCTCCCGCCAGAGCATAAAGATCCCCAGCTCAGGAGGCTATCGAGTCGTATCCGCCCGATTTTCGGCGGATGCTACCGCGACCCCAAGTCGGCGAAAAAGCTCATGACGCCGACAATCAGGACGAACTTCAGGGCCGCAGATGTCTTGCGGTGCGCGGTCTCACCGTCATTGGCTTGACCAGAACACCCCAGCGAGCAGCCGAGCTCGCTCGTCGCCGGGGCCGCACCCGTCTCGGTTGGCTGGCTTGGTTCTCATGCGAGTCCGGCCACGACGGCGAGCACGGCGAGTAGGGCGAGGAGCATGTAGGCGAGGTAGGCGTCGAGTCGGCCGTTTTGCAGTCTTTTCGCGGTGCGTACGGCCAGCAGTAGTGGTCGGCGCAGCGGCCGGAACAGGAAGCGCTCGACGACCTCGACAACGTCGGTGGTGTAGCCGAGGTGGGCTCCGGCGGCGTCGCGGTGCGGGTCGTCGGTGCGCCCGCCGGTCTGGAGTTCCAGGATGGTGAGCTCGGATCGGGTGAGTAGCAGGTTGGCCAGGACCTTGCGGGTTGGGTTGGCGAACCCGAAGGGGGTGTACTGGTTTTCGCCGGTCACCCCGCCGGTTGCCGAGCGCCAGACCGGGACCCGGCGGACCGCGAACATCCGACCGCGCCCGAAGGCGATGCTGAGGCCCAGTACCCCGAGCAGCAGGGCCGGCATCACGACGGCGAGCCAGGACGGTGACAGGGCAGAGAACTCGGAGTACACCGGCTGTAGCACCCACTCTGATTTGAGCGCCCCGGCGGCCACGTCCCGCCCGACCACGGGGTCGAGTCCTGCGCCCAGTACCCGGATCCAGAGCGGAGCGACTGCGGCCACGCCCAGACAGCTCACCCCGAGCATCGCCAGACCGGCGGTGCCCACCAGGCCGACGTCGCGGCCGCGGATGGTCTCAGCCGGGTCCCGGGGCCCGAGCACGGTGAGCCCGACGATCCGGACGAAGGCCACCGCGGCGAAGCCGGCGGTGATCGCGACCAGGGCGCCGGCCAGCGCCAGCGGCAGCGCGTAGGTCAGCCGACCGATCCGGAACTGTTGCATGAGCGATTCGAGCAGGAACCACTCCGAGACGAACCCGGCGGTCAGCGGCAGCCCGGCCAGGGTGAGCGCGCCAATGGCCAGGCCGGTTCCGCTGGCGGGCAGGCGATGCCCGACGCCGCGCAGCGCTTCCAGCTCGCTGGTGCCGGTGGCGTCCTGGATCCCGGAGGTGGCCGAGAACAGCAGCGTTTTGGCCAGCGCGTGCGCCACCACCTGCAGGGTGGCGGCGAGCAGTCCCACGGCGATCAGCGGGGGCCGGTCCACGGCGGCCCCGACCAGGGCGACGCCGTACCCGACGCTGATCAGACCGCCGTTCTCAATGCTGGAGTACGCCACCACCTCGGCCAGGTCGGTTTGCACGGTGGCGTGCGCGATGCCCAACAGCGCGGTGAGCCCGCCCAACAGCAGGATGGTCACCGCGAGCCAGCCGGGCGGCACCCGCAGCAGCTCCAAGGTGCGCCACATCCCGTAGAAGCCGACGTTGACGGCCACCCCGGCCATCACCGCGCGCAGCGGCCCCGGGGCGGCCCGGTAGCCGCGAGGCATCCAGACGTGCAGCGGGACCAGCCCGACCTTGACGGCGAACCCGCCGACCAGCAACGCGAACGCGGCATCGCGCAGCCCGGAACGCGGCACCGACGCGAGCTCGGTGAAGGTGAAGCCCCCCGCGCGGGCGGCCAGCAACAGGAAACCGAGCAGCAGCGCTGCGCCACTGAGCTTGCCGAACACCACGGTAATGATCGCCGCGTCGGCGTGTTCGGCCTTGGACCGGTCGAACCCGGCCAGGAGGTAAAACGCGATAGTGAGCAGTTCCCAGGCCAGCAGGAACACGAACGCGTTGTCGGCGGTGATGATGACGGCGACCGAGCCCAGCGCCAGGCAGTGCGTCGCGGCCAGACTCCGGTGCCGGACCCGGCCCGGGCGGGCAGCCCAGGCGGCGCACACCAGGCCTACCGGTACCGCGACCGCGAAACTGATCACCAGGAACAGCCCGGAGAGCCGGTCGACGGACAGGGCGGCGGCGCCGAAGCTCAGTGCCCCCGATCCCAAGGCAGAGTCCAGGCCGAGCCGGGCACCCGCGCCGGAGATGCCGGCGGCACCGACCACGACGAGCAGCACCGACGCTGCCGCGGCCATCAGGTAGGGCACCGGGCGCAGCGTGGCATGCCGCACCCCGACCACGAGGTCGATCAGTCCGGCGGCTAGCAGGGCCAGCAGGGCGGTGGCCAGTACCCACACCATCTGCGCTTCACCGACCTTCCGGGGGGATCCGGCCGATGGCCAGCAGCAGTGCGTGCAGCAGGCTGAACGGGGACGGCGGTGAGCCGGGGACCCACACGTTGACGTCGACCAGGTCGCCGATCCCGCCGGCGGTGGCGTAGTGGGGGACGTGGTCCGGGGCGATCAGTCCGCCGCTGACCGCGTCGGTCCCGACGGCGATCATGACCAGCGGTCGGGGGGTGGCTTGCACGGTGCGGCGCAGTGGTTCGGTCATCCCGTGCGACCCGGCCCCGGTGACCAGCAGCACGTCGGCGTGCCGGGGACTGGCGGTGAAGAAGATGCCCAGCCGGTGGATGTCGTAGACCGGGTTGAGCAGGGCAAGAACCTCCCACTCCTCGGCCCCGTCCGAACCTGCGTCGATGTGCCTGATGTGTAGGGATCGGCGGAGGATCCGGACCCGGGCGGCGAGCTGGCGGCGGACCAGCTCAACGGCCTCGTCGGTTTCCGGGAGCTGCGGGACGACCAGGGCTTGACGATGCAGCCGCGCGGTCTGGTTGCCCGGTGCCCAACCGAACAGCTCCGCTCGTTCCCGCACGCAGCGTCCGCACAGGATGCACCGGCCGGTATCGACCCGCAGCACGTCGTCCGGACTGCGGATCGCCCCGGTGGGACACAGCGTGCCGTCGACCGGGACCCCGTTGGTAGGACCGGTGACCAGCGGTCGCACCGCGGCGGGGAAGGCCTCGGCATAGGGATCGGGCCGGCGGGGGTAGCCGGTGGTGACCACTCCGTTGCGCAGGCCGCGCAGCACCCAGGGCATCGGCATCTACATCACCACCCCGGCGATGGACAACCCGAAGCTGGCCTCGTTGAACGGGAAGTCGGTCAGGATGTCTCCGATGAAGGTGGAGGGGAACAGCATGAGGTTGTGGAATGACGCCGAGCGCGGCGCGCAGTAGCCGATTCGTCCATCATCGGCCACCTCCAGCAGGTAGAGCACTTCACCCTGGGGAGCTTCAGCCCACCCCACGGCCAGCCCCGCCGCCGGCTGGGCGACCACGCGAAGTCGCTGGGTGTCACAGTCCGCCAGCCGCCCAACCGCGTGATCGGCAAGGAGGAACGCCACCTCAATCTCGGCGATGCGGACCTGCATCCGGGCCTGCGCGTCTCCCGCCTCCCGGACCGGGACAACGAGCGGGGCCAGTCCTTGGTAGCCGTCGTAGGGGCGGGTCACTCGGGCGTCATCGGCGTAACCCGAGCCGCGGCCGATTGGGCCGAGCGCGCCGTGCGTGCGGGCCAGCTCGGGGGCCAGCGGTCCGGTCGTGCGGACCCGATCTAAAAACGAGGAGGTATCCAGCAGCGCGCGCACGTCACTATCGATAGCGCGCTGCAGCCGGTCCAGTTGCGCGGTGACCTCCTCAGCGGGCAGCCGGGGCAGCGCGGTCACACCGCCGGGCACGACGACACCACGGCCGAATCGGCTGCCGGACAGCGCGCCGATCAGCCGCAGGGTGTGCTCCTTGTGCAGCCCGAACCGCGCAGTCGCCACCGCGAGGCCGGCGGCGTCGGTGAGCTTGCCCAAGACGTCGAGGTGGTTGGCGATGCGTTCCAGCTCGGCATGCAGCACG
Source organism: Pseudonocardiaceae bacterium (assembly GCA_046263115.1). Taxonomy (GTDB): domain Bacteria; phylum Actinomycetota; class Actinomycetes; order Mycobacteriales; family Pseudonocardiaceae. Next base: position 5,083 of record JBHELN010000335.1, read on the forward strand.
CGGATCAGCGCAGCGGCGCGGGGGACGCGCGCGCCGGCGAGGGTTTCCACGGCGTGAGCGAAAGCCAGCGCGTGCGCTACCGAGGCGATGCCTTCTACTCGTTCGGCCAGCAACACCCCGTCTTCGACGGTGAGGCCTTCGAACCGCTTCTGCACGCCGCGGTGCTTGTAGTGGGGCCGGATCCGCAGGTGGGGGATATCCTCGCCGGGGGTTTCCACCAGGTACTCCACGGACTCGAACACGCCCGAGCGCACCGGGCCGTGCGGGATGGTGAACACCCCGGTGCCGTGCAGGTGCGCCGAAAGCGCCCGCTCGTCGGGCTCGATGCGGTCAGGCTGCTCCGGCGCTCCTGGATGGGGAAGGGGGCTGCCATCGTTGCGGTGCGGCAGCACCAGCGGGTCCAACCGGGGGTGCCCGTCGGGCACCAGCCCTATCAGGTCGTGGATCGCCCGCTCATACCAGAACGCCGCAGGCAGCTGCGGTGTCAGGGCCGGATAGTGGGTCACGCCTGCGGGCAGGGACGCGCGCAGCGGGGTGACGCCGTGGTCGTGCGCGACCAGCGCGATGAGCCCCGTTCCTACCGTGGGATCACCGCGGCCCAGCAGCGCGGCGAAGCGCTGGCCGTCTTCCAGGCGCCCTCCCAACGCCTCGCGCAGGACGCCGACGGGGTCCCGAGCGGGGCGTCGAAGTTCGGAGACGCTCATAGCGCACCTCCGAGCTCCGCGGCACCTCGGGTGATCAGGGCGGCCAGCACGTCCGGCGGGTGCAGACCCAGCACGAGCAACGCGAG
>JBHELN010000336.1:0-2847 GCA_046263115.1 Pseudonocardiaceae bacterium
CGTATCCGTCCGCGTGCGCGGTCACCAGCACCAGCGTGGTGGAATCCCACGCCAGCGTGCCATCGGATTCATGACTATCGGTGGGGATGCGGTAGCTCGAGACGTCGATGCGCTCGATCGGTACTGTATTTTTAGCTCTGGTCATCGGCTTATTTTTTCGGTTAGGCGCCAGACGGCCGTCGACGGCCAGTCAGCACTATGCCGTTCTGCAATGACAACCGCCATAATCTTTAATCCCCTCTTCCCATTATCAGACGTACGTCACCGCGTTACCCGCCACCCGGCGCGGCCAAACCTTGCCATCAACCCGGATCGCGAAGTTGCTCACGCACGCATGCTGGTCACCGTGACCACAGCGGCGGATGACTGCCATGATCACAAGGGCCGAGCGGCTGCTTGCGTACGGTTATGCGGCGAACAGCAGGGTCAGCCCGCTTACCGTGTACCCGACCATCAACACCATCAACGGAAGCTGTCCGATGATGGCCTCCGCTTGCGGGAACAAAGCAACCGAGCGATCATGCGTACTGATCACGGCGAGAACGTGACCCACCACAACGGCGATTACTTGAACAAGGGCGATACCGGTAGTTGTAGTCAGGCCGTAGTTGACCGCAGGGCTAACTGCGGTACGGCCATCCAATGTACCGGCCAGCAGAGTGATGCCCTGCGGCCCCTGAAACAGCAGGAGAGAAAAATAGTGCGCAATGACGTACCCCACCACAATGGGGATGATGGTGTGCGCGAGCAGGCCAGGCACCGGCCTACAGCCGCGGTCACTGGCCCGACCGGCCAGCAAGGTGGCGCCGACGAATGTGAGGGCCACCAGCGCGATCATGACGAGCAGCCCGGCGGTGTCCAATAACGTAGCCGGGGCCGGCACCGACTGGATGGCGCGTGCCCATTGCGCTGAACCGGAGACAGTGTCGAAAAACGTCGAGCCCAGCAGCACGGCGATCAGGACCACAATGCCAGGTGCGGGACCGAACGTGGCGGCCCCGTCAAGGGGGTTGCGCACCACGAGGCGGCCATCGCCGCGCCGGCCGAGCGGTGACATGGTGGCCACGACCGAGGAGTAGACCTCAAACCCGTCGCCGGTAGCGAACCAGCGAGCACCGAACAGTAGCGACGCGCCGAGCTGGACGGCCGCATAGCAGCCCAGATACAGCAGTAGCACGGTCACCGAGTCGCGGTCCGATCGCGAACGGTAGCTGCGAGTTCCACAACACGGTGATGTCGGCGGCGGCCAGGATCAGCACCATCGCGCCCACTGTGACCAGCCGATCAGGCGCCGACTGGCCGCAGCGCAGCGTGCTGCGCACCGCTACAGCACCGATCAGCAAGCTGAACCCGGCCACCAGCCCGACACCGACCAAACCGACGACCGGCCCGTTTTGCTGCGGCGCAAACCGATACCAGCACGTGCGCCACAAAGGCTATGATCCCGGCTGCCGCGGCGGTCGCCATCGGGCGGCGCCAGTGCTGTGTCCACCCGATCGCCCCGACCGCGATGCCGATCAGTGCTAGTGCCGCGAGCCATGGCAACGGCGACGGTGGGACTATCCGGGCGGTGGTGCCGGCAACGGTGACCTGCTGGCCGTCGACCACCAGCGGCAGCGTCCACGACATCGAAGCCAGTCCCGACCCGGACGGCGCCGTGATGCGCGCGTCGGTCCAGGTGGCGCTATCTCCGTCCGGCAGCTGCGCCCACCTGGGCGCAGCTGCCGGGTCGGCCGCCACCGCGCGCCGAGTCTGCACGGTTTCGGCCGCGGTGGCACTGAGCTCGTTGACCTGCACCTGGGTGCCCGATAGTTGCAGGAATGGCTCACCCCGGTAGCCCCGGACCACGATCGCCGCCGCGCCCTGGTTGGTGACGCGCACCCATTGCCCGCCCAACCCGAACAGTCTGATCCGCACCGAAGTGCTGCGTGGGTGTACGTGCGAGTCCTGGGCGCCGGTTTGACAGCTCACTCATTGGTATGCAAGCAGCTCGGCGACCTCGTAGGTATTCAGCGCCGCGCCTTTGCGCAGGTTGTCTCCACAGACAAAGAAGTCCAACGTGTTGGGAAAGTCCATGGCCTGACGGATCCGGCCGACATAGGTCGGGTCAGTGCCGACCACCGCGGCCGGAGTCGGCCACACCCCCGCGTCGGGATCGTCGGCCAGCACGATGGTCGATTGGGCGGCGAGCGCCTTGCGGGCCTGGTCCACGGTGACCGGCTGGGCGAACCGCGCGTGCACCGCAAGCGCGTGGGTGGTGACAACCGGGACGCGCACGCAGGTGGCCGATACCTTGAGATCCGCGAGGCCGAGGATCTTGCGGGACTCGTTGCGGACCTTCAGCTCCTCAGAGCTCCAGCCATCGGCCTTGAGTGAACCGGCCCAGGGCACCACGTTCATCGCCAGCGGCGCCGGGAACGGTGACTCGCCGGGCAGCCCCGCGGCGACCAAGGCCTCGGCGACGTCCCCAGCGCGCAACCCGAGGCTCTTGCCGGCCACCGCGGCGAGCTCTGCGTACAGCCGGTCCACCCCAGCACGACCCGCGCCCGAGGCGGCCTGGTAACTGGCCACCACCAGCTCGGTAAGACCGAACTGGTGGTGCAGCGCGCCCACCGCGGTCATCATCGACAGGGTCGTGCAGTTGGGATTGGAGACGATGCCTTTCGGTCGGTGGGCCAGCGCCGCAGCGTTGACCTCCGGCACGACCAGTGGCACGTCCGGATCCATCCGGAAGGCACCGGAGTTGTCCACCACGACCGCACCCTGCTGCACGGCGATCGGGGCCCACTGCTGGGAGATCTCGTCGGGGACGTCGAACATCGCGATGTCGACGCCGTCGAACGCCTC
>JBHELN010000337.1:0-10087 GCA_046263115.1 Pseudonocardiaceae bacterium
GGGTCGAGCATCGTGTCGTTGTGCCCGTCTGGATGCTCCAGCTCGACGGACAGGCAGTGGGCTACCACCTCATCCCCCGGGCGCCAGGCGTTCACCCCGGCTCCGGTTCGCAGCACGACGCCGGCCAGGTCCGACCCGACCACGTGGTAGGGCAGGTCGTGCCGGGCGGCCAGCGGAGAGATACGGCCATAGCGCTTGAGAAACCCAAAGGTGGGCAGCGGTTCGAAGATCGACGTCCACACCGTGTTGTAGTTGACCGCGCTGGCCATGACGGCGACCAAGGCTTCGCCTGGGCCCAGCTCCGGCACCGGTACGTCATCCAGGTGCAGGGACTGGCGGGGGTCCTTGTCACGGATGGGCATGCCGACGAACATGTCAGCCTCATCTGCGTGGACCGTAATTCCCCGGTAACTTTCCGGCACCGGCAGTGAGCCGATGGAATCGACGTCGTTGCTGAGGATGGCATCGAGGATCTTTTGCACAGTCGTCCTTCCCTGGTGTCCGCTTCCCGCGCGGGAATGGCACGGCTACGCTGAGGCTAGCGATCAGTATATCAATCGCCACAGCGCCGAGTGAGTGAGACCGGTCTGTTCGCTGTTGATCGCACTCAACCAGGCGCATTCCTGGTGCGGGAAGCGCCGACCTCGTACCACCTTTCGGGTTCGCTGATCGCGGTTAGTGCACGCCGTCGGCTGGTTGCACCAGTTCAACCAGCACGCCACCGGCGTCCCTGGGGTGAATGAAGTTGATTCTTGATCCGGCGGTGCCGCGACGGGGGGCGTCATAGAGCAGCCGGACGCCGTTGGCGCGCAGCGCCTGGCTGGCGGCCTCGATGTCGGTGACCCGATAAGCCAGTTGCTGTAACCCGGGGCCGCTGCGGTCCAGGAACTTGGCAATAGTGGACGTTGGGCTCAGCGGAGCCAGCAGCTGTATCGCGGCACCGGTGCCGGAGTCGCCGGGCGCGCGCAGCATCCCCTCATGCACTCCCTGCTCCTCGTTGACCTCCTCGTGCGCCAGCTCCAGCCCGAAAGTGGTCCGGTAGAACTCGACGGCCGCCTCGAAATCGGGCACCGCGATGCCGACGTGATCAACTGCGGTGACAAAACGTGGAAGTGCTGTCATGTGATGAGCGTACGGCCAGCTGGACGGTGTTCCTCGCCATTTGGGTTCCTCGTCATCTGGGTTTCTCGTCATCGCGCGTGCGGCAGGGCAGAGCGCGGTATGGTCGAGAGACAGCCCCTGAACATTCATGTCATGCCGGAGGTCTGCGTTATGCCCGGTTCCGTTATCGTCGCCGGAGCCCGCACCCCGATGGGTCGGCTGCTCGGTCAGCTCAAGGATTTCACGGCCGCCCAGCTTGGCGGCTTCGCCATCAAGGCTGCCCTGGAACGCGCGGGTGTGTCGCCCGAGCAAGTGCAGTACGTGATCATGGGTCAGGTGCTCACCGCGGGCGTCGGTCAGATCCCCGCGCGGCAGGCAGCGGTGAATGCCGGGATCGGCATGGATGTGCCGGCTCTGACGATTAACAAAGTGTGCTTGTCCGGGTTGAACGCGATTGCGTTGGCCGATCAGCTGATCCGGGTCGGGGAGTACGACATCATCGTGGCGGGCGGCCAGGAGTCGATGACTCATGCGCCACACCTGCTGCCCAAATCGCGCTCCGGGTTCAAGTACGGCGATGTCACCATGCTTGACCATATGGCCTACGACGGCCTGCACGACTCGTTCGACCAGGTCTCGATGGGTGCCTCCACCGAGAAGCACAACGCGCGCCACCAGCTGACCCGTGCGGAACAGGACGAGTTCGCCGCGCAGTCGCATCAGCGTGCCGGCCGGGCGGTGGCCAACGGCCTGTTCGCTGACGAGATCACCCCGGTGACCGTGCCGCAGCGCAAGGGTGACCCGATCGTGGTGGACCGCGACGAAGGTATCCGGCCGGACACCACCGCGGAGGGCTTGAGCAAGCTGCGCCCGGCGTTCGCCGCTGACGGCACCATCACCGCCGGATCGTCCTCCCCGATCACTGACGGCGCTGCCGCGCTGGTGGTGATGAGCAAGTCGAAGGCGCAGGAGCTGGGCTTAAGCTGGCTGGCCGAGATCGGGTCGCAAGGCATGGTAGCCGGTCCCGACGATTCGAGCCTGCACGAGCAGCCGGCCAATGCGGTGCTGGCAGCCTGCCGCAAAGAGGGCATCGAGGTCAGCGACCTGGACGTCGTGGAGATCAACGAGGCGTTCGCCGCAGTGGGCGTGGTGTCCACCCGCAAGCTCGGCATTGACCCGGCACGGGTCAACCCCAACGGCGGGGCGATCGCACTGGGCCACCCGATCGGCGCATCCGGTGCCCGGCTGGCGCTGCACCTGGCGATGGAGCTGCGGCGGCGCGGCGGCGGGGTCGGCGCAGCCTCGCTGTGTGGCGGCGGTGGCCAGGGTGACGCACTGATCCTGCGGGTGCCTGCTAACGACGCGGCGTGAGTTCGCGCGGCCGCGATATCGACGACCTGGTCGTCCACGCGCGGCAGGGCCAGGCTCGCGCCGTGGCCCGGCTCATCTCGCTGATCGAGGACGGTGCCCCGGAGCTGCGCGCGCTGGCGGCGGCGCTTGCCCGCGATACCGGCCGAGCCCAGGTCGTCGGCATCACCGGGTCGCCCGGGGTTGGCAAATCGACCACCGTCAGTGTGCTGGTCACCGCACTTCGCGCGGCCGGTAAGCGGGTCGGCGTGCTCGCCGTGGACCCGTCCTCGCCGTTCTCCGGTGGCGCGCTGCTCGGTGACCGGGTGCGGATGCAGGAGCATGCGACCGATCCCGGTGTCTTCATCCGGTCCATGGCCACCCGCGGCCACCTGGGAGGCATCGCCTGGGCCACTCCTCAGGCGCTGCGCGTGCTGGCCGCCGCGGGCTGTGACGAGGTACTCGTGGAAACCGTCGGTGTCGGCCAGTCCGAGGTTGAGGTGATGGCACTGGCGGACACCACAGTGGTGCTGCTGGCGCCGGGAATGGGTGATGGGATCCAGGCGGCCAAGGCGGGGATCCTTGAGGTGGCGGACGTGTTCGTGGTGAACAAGGCCGACCGGGAAGGCGCCGATCAGACCGTCCGGGAGCTCAAACACCTGATCTCGCTGGGCCGGCGGGGCAGCGCGGGCGCGAGTTGGCGGCCGCCGGTGATCTGCACGGTGGCCACCAAGCCCGACGGCATCGACGAACTGATCGGGGCGATCGAGCAGCACCGGGCGTGGATGCTCGACCACGGCGAGCTGGATGCCCGCCGGCAGCGCCGCGCGGAGACCGAAATCGAGGCGATCGCGCTGGCCCAGTTGCACGGCAAGCTCGGCGACCTGCTGCGCGGTAGCGCGTTGCGAGGCCTCGCCAAGCGCGTTGTCGTCGGCGAGTTGGACGTCTACCGGGCGGCCGACGAGCTCATCACCGAATTGGGCGCCTGATCACGTGGGCGCGACGCACCGGGCACCCGGGCACGACACGCCGGGCAGGTGGGCACGCGCGGGGGACTAATCGGTGAAATCGCCGGCGGCTCGGCGTACCTGGGTCAGCAGTGCGGTGAGCTGGGCGGTCTGGGTGCCGTCCAGCCCCACGAAACCGAAGTCGATGTCGGTGAGCGCCACGGTGGCGGCCTTCTGGCGCTGCCGGCCGGCTTCAGTGATCGTGACCAGGGTGGTGCGCCGATCGGTGGGGTGACCACTGCGCTCGACGAGGCGGTCCGCCTGCAGCCGGTCGACGATGTTGGTCACGCTGGTCGGGTGCAACTGGAGCCGCTGGCCCATCACTTTCATCGGCAGGGTGCCCTGGCGGGAGAACACCAGCAGGACCAGCGCTTCGTACCGGGCGAAGGTCAGGCCGTGCGGGCGCAGCGCGGCATCCACAGCTGACTGGAGGATCTGCTGCACCCGCATGACGTTGGTCACTGCGGCCATCGTCCCCGCTGGACCGATGCGGTCTTGCCAGATTCGCGCCGCGCGTTCGATCGGGTCAAACGGCAGCGGATGATGCGAGGACATAGATGAAACCGTAAGGCCACGCGTCGGCTCCGGGTAGGGCAGGCTGGGATGATGATCGTGGCATTCAGCGTCGCTCCCGCCGGGGGCGAATCCGACAGCGTCAGTGCCGCCGTGGCGGAGGCAGTTCGGGTGGTCGCAGACTCCGGGCTGCCCTACGAGCTCAACGCCATGTTTACCCTCATCGAGGGCGAATGGGATGAGGTGATGGGCGTGGTGCGCCGCGCAGTCGAGGCTGCCAGCGCCGGCGCCACCCGAACCAGCTTGGTTCTCAAAGCCGACATCCGTCCCGGCTACACCAACCAGCTACAGGCCAAGGTCGACCGGGTCCGCCAACAACTCGCCAACCCCGGGCCCCGGCATGGAGACATATCGGGTTAAGACCTCTTTTGACCCCGATCTCTCCATGCCAGCGAAAAGGGTTGTTGGATGTCCTACTATTGGACGTCATGGCGGGGGATGCGGGTCGGCGGCGCTGGCAGTGCCGGTATGCGCAAGCGCAGCAGGAGGGACGGTTGCGCGACGCGGACTTCACCACCCTGTCCGGAGTCGAGGTCGACCCGGTATACGGACCGCGCGAGGAGGAGTCGGTAGCCGGCTTCGAGCGGATCGGCTGGCCGGGCGAGTACCCGTTCACCCGCGGCGTGCACTCCACCGGCTACCGGGGACGTACCTGGACGATCCGCCAATTCGCCGGTTTTGGTAACGCCCGCCAGACCAATGAGCGTTACCAGCAGATCCTGCGCAACGGTGGGGGCGGCCTGTCAGTGGCCTTCGACATGCCCACCCTGATGGGCCGCGACTCCGACGATCCGCGCAGCTTCGGCGAGGTGGGCCACTGCGGCGTGGCGATCGACAGTGCTGCAGATCTGGACGTCCTGTTTAGCGATATCCCGTTGGAGCAGGTCACCACGTCGATGACGATTTCAGGTCCGGCCGTGCCGATGTTCTGCATGTACCTGGTCTCGGCTGAAAGACAGGGCACGGCAGTCGAAAAGCTCAACGGCACCCTGCAGACCGACATCTTCAAGGAGTACATCGCCCAGAAGGAGTGGCTGTTCCCCCCGGAACCGCATCTGCGCCTGATCGGCGACCTGATGGAGTACTGCACGGAAAAGATCCCGGCCTACAAGCCGCTGTCGGTCTCCGGCTACCACATCCGGGAAGCCGGCGCGACGGCCGCGCAGGAATTGGCCTTCACACTTGCCGATGGGTTCGGGTACGTGGAGCTGGGCCGCTCCCGTGGCCTCGACGTCGACCGCTTCGCCGCGGGTCTGACATTCTTCTTCGACGCGCACATGGACTTCTTCGAAGAGATCGCGAAGTTCCGCGCCGCCCGGCGGATCTGGGCTCGCTGGATGCGGGACGTCTACGGTGCCACTACCGACAAGGCGCAGTGGCTTCGCTTTCATACCCAGACCGCGGGTGTATCGCTCACCGCTCAGCAGCCCTACAACAACGTCGTGCGGACCACGATAGAGGCACTGGCCGGGGTATTGGGCGGCACCAACTCGATGCACACCAACTCCCTGGACGAGACGCTCGCGTTGCCCTCGGAGCGAGCCGCGGAGATCGCGCTGCGCACCCAACAGGTGATCATGGAGGAGTCCGGGGTGGCCAACGTGATCGACCCGCTGGGTGGCTCGTGGTACGTCGAGGCCCTGACCGACCGCATGGAGGCCGACGCCGAGCGGATCTTCGCGCGGATCAAGGACATGGCCGACGTCCCGTCGGGCCGGTGGCCCATCGGCGAGATGACCACCGGCATCCTGCGGGGTATCGAGGACGGCTGGTTCACCGGCGAGATCGCCGACGCGGCGTTCGCCTACCAGCAGGCGCTGGAGAAAGGCGACAAGAAGATCGTCGGGGTGAATACGCTGACCGGATCGGTGACCGATGAGCTGGAGATCCTGCGGGTGAGCCACGAGGTGGAACGTGCGCAGAACCAGGCGCTCGCGCAGCGCCGCAGCCAGCGCGATCAGACCGCTGTCGACCGGGCTCTCGCGGCCATGGTGGATCAAGCCGCCGGGGAGGGAAACCTCATCGACCCGATGCTCGATGCGGCGCGAGCCGAGGCCACCCTCGGGGAAATTTGCGGGGCGCTCAAGGTCCAGTGGGGTGAGTACCGCGAGCCGGCCCGGTTCTGACGTCCCAGCATTCCCCATCAGCACATCCATGCCAGGATAGACAGCGTGAGCAGGCCCAATCCTCAGCAGACCGCAGCACTATCCGGCGCACTATCTGGTGCCGTCGACCTGTCTGCCCTCAAGGCGCGGGCCGATTCGGCTCCCCGGCGCGACGCGCGCAGCGCGCCGCCGACCGGCGCCGGTGGCACCTGGGTCGTCGATGTCACCGAGCAGAGCTTCCAAACCGATGTCGTGGACCGTTCCATGCAGGTGCTCGTGGTGGTCGACCTGTGGGCGACCTGGTGCGGTCCGTGCAAGCAGCTGTCTCCGGTGCTCGAACGGCTCGCTGCGGCGGGGGGCGGCGCCTGGGTGCTGGCCAAAATCGACGTTGACGCCAACCCGCGGATCGCTCAGCTCTTCGGCGCCCAGTCCATCCCCACCGTCATCGCCATCGCCGGTGGCCAACCGATCGACGCCTTCGCCGGCGCCCGGCCCGAGCCGGAGGTGAAGCGATGGATCACCTCGCTACTCGATGCGCTGCGCGATCAACTGCCCGGCATCCGGGTCGCCGAGCAGGGTGCTGCGGGTAGCCAGCCCGGTGCCGAGCCAGAGGATCCCCGGTTCACCGCCGCCGAAGCTGCGCTGGCGACCGGTGACTATGCCGCTGCCGAAGCGGTCTACCAGCAGATCCTGACCACTGAGCCGGCCAATGAGCAGGCCAGGATAGCGCTGGCCCAGGTCCGTTTCCTGGCGCGAGCCGAAGCAGTCGACCCGGCAGCGGTGGCGAAGGCTGATGCGGCGCCCGACGATGTCGACGCGCAGATCGCCGCTGCCGACGCCGAGGTGGCCGCCGAAATGCCGGAGCGGGCCTTCGAGCGGCTGGTCGGCGCGGTGCGGCGGCTGAGCGGCGAGGACTGCAACCGGGCCCGCGCGCATCTCGTCGGGCTGTTCGAGTTGTTCCCACCCGACGATCCACGGATCATCTCAGCCCGCCGGGCGCTGGCCAGAGCATTGTTCTGACCCGGCTGGTTGTGGTTGCCCGCGCGTGACCGTGAACGGGATGACGCCGGTCCACGGTGAGGCGCTCCCGGGTGGCGCCGGCTTCGGCGGGCCGCTGCGCGCTTTGACCGACACCTCGTGCAACGGGACGGCGAGCACTAGGGTGGCAGCGAGTTCCTGGCGGGTGTGCGCCGGCAGCTCACGGGTGCGCCCCGGTACGAGGAAGTCGATGACGCGGTCCAGCGCGTGTCCCTTGGCGTGGGGATCGGTGACTTGGGTGGCGCGGCCGTAGATGACGGCGCTGCGGTAGTTCATCGAGTGGGTGAACGCCGTGGCCGCGAGTACCAGCCCGTCGACCAGCGTGACCGTCACGCACAGCTCGGCACCACCGGCGAGGGCACGGAGCATGCGGTTTCGGCTTGAGCCGTGCAGTAGCAGCATGTCGCCATCGCGGGCGTAGCCCATCGGCAGCACGACCGGATACCCGTCAGCGATGAACGCGACGTGGGCGACGATCCCGGCGTCGAGGATCTCATAGAGCGCATCGCGGCTGTGGCCGGCGCGATCAGGGTGGCGGCGGATGCGGGTGCGCGGCGTGGCACCGGGCGGCACCGCTGCGGTGGTGGCCACCGCGGAGCGCTCGGGGCCACCGGCGGCCCAGCGTGCCCGTTGGGTGATGAGCACGCAGCCGGCAACGACGAGGACGGTGAGCAGGGCGGCGAGATCGAAATGGTCACCCAGCAGCGGCACCGACCAGGCGATCGTCAGCAACGGCTGCCAGAGCTGCAGCTGGCTCGCCCTGGCCACTCCCGCCTCGGCGAGCCCGCGGTACCAGGCGAAAAAGCCGACGAACATCGAAACGATCCCCACATAGGCGAAACCCGTGACGGCCGACGCGCTGACCTGTACCGGCGGACGGTTGACGAGCGATGCGATGGTGATCGGCAGTGAGACGGGTAGCGCGAGCACCACACCCCAGGCGATCACCTGCCAGCCCGGCATCACGCGCGCCAGCCGGCCACCCTCGGCGTAGCCAACGGCACCGATGATCAGCGCCCCGAGCAGTAGCAGATCGGCCGCGTGCAGGGTGCCGGCCTGGCGCGACAGCGGGTAGCCCACGACCGCGACCGTCCCGATGCAGCTGGCCGCCCAGAACAGCGGACCGGGACGCTCGCCGATGCGGATGACGGCGACCATGGCGGTGGCCGCGGGCAGCAGTCCGATCACCACCGCCGCATGGCTTGACGTGGTGTGCTGCAGGGCAAGCGCGGACAGCAGCCCGAAGCCGATACCGCAGCCCACCGCGACCGCGACCAACCCCGGCCAGTGGTTGCGGCCGGGTAGCGGCGCGCGGACGGCCCGCAGGCAGGCGGCGGCGACGGCGGCGGCGATCACCGAACGGCCGGCGCCGACGAGGTAAGGGTCGAAGGCCTGCTCGGCCAGCACCGTAGCGGGGAACGTGAAGGAGAACGCCAGCACACCCAGTGCCGCCCAGCCGAGGCTGGGAACCGCTTTCCTGCTGGATCGAGTAGCGATATCCTGATCCGTCATGGCTAACGATAGCAGTATCGACCGGGTGAGCTCGGCGCTGCGCGAGTCCGCGCATCGGATGAGCCCCGGCGAGCGGCTACCGTCGACCCGCGAGCTCACCGCTCGCTATGGCGTCAGCCCGGTCACGCTGTCCCGGGCGCTGGCGGCGCTGGCGGCCGAGGGGGTGCTCGTCACGCGCCCGGGTAGCGGCACTTACGTCGCCGAGCGCGTCTCGCGCGCTGTCGAGCCCCCGGACCTGTCCTGGCAAGCGCTGGCGCTGGGCGATCGTACGGTTGATGCCACCAGTGTGGCGTTCCTGCTGCAAGTGGAGCCGACGGACGCCGTGTCGCTGGCGGGCGGCTACCCGCACCCCGCTCTGCTGCCGAATCGGGCGCTCGGTGCGGCGCTCGCTCGCGCCGCCCGGCGTCCGGACGCCTCCGAGCGGCCGCCTCCGGCCGGCCTCCCGGCCCTGCGCGCCTGGTTTGCCCGCTCGCTCGGCGCTGCTGCGGTGGCGCCGGAGGACGTACTCGTCACCGGCGGCGCGCAGGCGGCGTTGTCGGCGGCGTTTCGCGCGATCGTGCCCAGCGGTGCCCCGGTACTGCTCGAGTCGCCAACCTATATCGGTGCGATCGCCGTTGCGCGAGCCGCGCGGCTACGAACGGTTCCCGTCCCGACTGATGAGCACGGCGTACAGCCCGACCTGCTCGCGGCCGCCTTCGCGGCCACCGGGGCGCGGCTGTTCTACTGCCAGCCGACCTTCCAGAACCCGACCGGCGCCGTTCTCGCCGGACGGCGGCGCCAGGAGGTCCTCGACGCTGCTCGCCAGGCCGGTGCATTCATCATCGAGGACGACTTCGCCCGCTGGCTGTCTCACGAACGTCCCGCACCGCCGCCGCTGGTCGCCGAGGACACCGACGGCCGCGTCGTCCACATCGCCTCGTTGACCAAAGCCACTTCACCCAACCTGCGGGTGGGTGCGCTGATCGCACGCGGACCGGTCGCCGAGCGCCTGCGAGCGCTTCGGCTCGTCGATGACTTTTTCGTCCCGCGCCTACTCCAGGATGCGGCGCTCGAGCTGGTCAGCGCGCCGGCGTGGCGAGCACATCTCAGCCGGCTGTCAGGAGCGCTCGCCGAACGCCGTGCAGCGCTGCTGGCTGCGCTCGCCGACCTACTCCCAGACGTCCTGGTGAGCCGGTTACCCGCCGGTGGTCTGCACTTATGGGCACGGCTGCCCGATCACGTCGACGACCTCAGGCTCGCCGCGCAGGCCCGGGTTGCCGGCGTGCTGGTCAGCCCCGGTCGGCCGTATTTCTGCGCCGAACCTCCGGGCGCGTACTTGCGGCTGTCGTTTGCTACCGTCCGCGACGTCGGCGAGCTGCGGCAAGGAGTTCACCGGCTGGCCAAGGCGCTGCGCTGCTGAACCAG
>JBHELN010000338.1:0-5783 GCA_046263115.1 Pseudonocardiaceae bacterium
CGGTCCGGTGGGGACGGCGGGTGGCCTGGTGATGTTCATGACCGGGGCGGTGGCGGTGGTGACCCGGGCTCGGCTCGGGGTAGCCCGGGTGGTATTCGTCGTATCCGGCTGTGCCGAACGCCGCTGCATCGAACTCCTCGGCAGGCACCATGCCGAAGTACGCCTTCAGCCTGTGCAGCGCGCTCATCGTGTCGCCTTCCTGTGCCGAGTTCAGACGCACCGCCCGCCGAGCCCGGCTGGTGATGCCGCGCAGACTGGCTGGGATCCCTGGCATGGTCAACTTGAGGTTAACGGCCTATCGCCCAGCAGGGCAGTTCCGACACGCACACACGTCGAGCCGTACGCGATGGCCTGCTCGAGGTCACCGCTCATCCCGGCGGAGAGCTCGACCGCGTCGGGGTGGGCACTTCGCAGCTGCGCTGCGAAGTCACTGAGCGTGGCGAAGGCCAGCTCGGGCTCACGGCCCAGCGGGGCGATCGCCATCACCCCCTCCAAACGCAACGACGACGCAGCCGCCACCCGATTGGCCAACGCAGGCAGTTCGGGCAGCGGGCAACCACCTCGCACCGGGTCACTGTCCAGGCTTGCTTGGACCAGCACGCCCAAGGACGTGTGGCGGTGCCCGGCTTCGCGCGCGAGGCGGGTGGCCCGGTCCAGGGCATCGACCAGGCGGGGCGAGTCGACGGACTGCACCTGCACCGCCCACCGGGCGACCGACCGGGTCTTGTTGCGCTGTAGCCGGCCCACCATATGCCAGCGCACCCCCGCCGCCGGGCGCAACGCACTGACCTCGGCCACCTTGGCGACGGCCTCGGAATCGCGGGCCTCGGCAGCATCGCGCAGGCCGAGATCGATGAGCCGTGCCACGTCCCGGGCTGGAAAGGTCTTTGTGACCGGGAGCAGGCGCACCCCGGCCGGATCGCGACCCGCGGCGCGACACGCGGCGGCGATGCGCTCACGAAGGCGTGCCAGCGCCGCAGCCAACTCACCGCGGCGGGCCGCGTCGGGGTCACCGCGGCGGCCGCCCACGGCCTGCTGCTCTGATGGCCCCGTCACTCCTCGAACCAGGTCAATGCGGCCAGCCGACCGGTGACGCCGTCGCGGCGGTAGCTGTAGAGAGTGGGATCTTCGACCGTGCATCGGGGGTCGATGCCGACCCGGGCCACGCCGGCGCCAGCAAGTTGCCGCCACAGCCCGGCTCGCAGATCCAAGCCTGCGGTGCCCCGCCGGGTCCGGCAGGCGCTGCCGGGCAAACATGCCTCCACGTCGGCCTGCATCCCCGCCGGCACCTCGTAACACTGCCCGCACGCCGAAGGCCCCAGCAACGCCTCCAGTTTCTCGACGCGCGCACCGAGCCTTCGCATCGCCTCGAGCGTGGCGGGCAGCACTCCGGCCCGGGCCCCGACCCGTCCCGCATGCACCGCGGCGACAACCTTCCCGACGGGGTCGGCAAGCAGCACCGGGACGCAGTCGGCGACCAGCACTGCCACGGCGAGCCATGGTTGGGTAGTGACCACGGCATCGCTGGCCGGCACGGGCTGCCATCGCGGACCGTTGACCACAGTGACAGTCCGGCCGTGCACCTGCTCCATCCAGACCAGCCGCTGCACCGGCAGGCCGATACCACTGGCAAGCCGTTCCCGGTTGGCGGCTACCGCTTCGGGTCGATCCCCGACATGCTCGCCGAGGTTGAATGAGACATACGGCGGCGCTGATACGCCACCCTCCCGGGTGGTCACGACCCGCCGGACGCGGATGGTGCTCACCGCTTCATGAATGGCGGAACGTCCACCTCGTCATCGTCGTCGAAATCGTCGGTTACCGGTACCGCGCGGCTTGGCTTCCACCCGGCGGTGGCCGACTGCCAGCTGGATTGATTCGGCGTCGCGGCGGCGGGACGGGCCGGTGCCGCAGTGGTCTTCGACACCGGCGGCGACCCAGATATCGGCACAGAAGGCGCCGCGGTCGAGGGCCGGTAGATCCTGCCGGCCTGCCCACTGGCTATTGTCGGCGCGGCCACCGGCCTCGAGTCGAGTTTCTTGGGGTCCAACTTCTTGTATGACGGCATACCAGAGTCAAAGCCGGCGGCGATCACGGTGATCCGTACCTCATCACCCAGCGAGTCGTCGATCACCGTGCCGAAGATGATGTTGGCGTCGGGATGTGCGGATTCCTGCACCAGGGACGCGGCCTCGTTGATTTCGAACAGCCCTAGGTCCGAGCCGCCCGCGATGGACAGCAGGACACCATGCGCGCCCTCCATCGACGCCTCCAGCAACGGCGAGTTGATGGCCTTCTCGGCAGCCTGGACGGATCTGCCCTCGCCTCTGGCCGAGCCGATGCCCATCAGCGCGCTTCCCGCCCCGGACATCACACTTTTCACGTCGGCGAAGTCCAAATTGATCAGACCCGGAGTGGTGATGAGGTCGGTGATGCCCTGAACCCCGGACAGCAGCACCTCGTCGGCGGAGCGGAAGGCGTCCATCAAGGTCACGTTGACGTCACCAAGCTGCAGCAGTCGATCATTCGGGATCACGATCAGGGTGTCGCACTCATTGCGCAACTCGGCGATGCCCTCCTCGGCCTGATTGGCTCGCCGCTTGCCTTCGAAGGTGAAGGGTCTGGTGACCACGCCAATGGTCAGTGCACCTTGCTTGCGGGCGATGTTGGCCACCACCGGGGCACCACCGGTGCCGGTGCCGCCACCCTCGCCGGCGGTGACGAACACCATGTCGGCCCCTTTGAGGACCTCCTCGATCTCCGCGCGATGGTCCTCGGCAGCCTTACGGCCGACCTCCGGGTTCGCTCCCGCGCCGAGCCCGCGAGTGAGTTCCCTCCCGATGTCGAGCTTGACGTCCGCGTCTGACATCAGCAGTGCCTGGGCGTCAGTGTTCACCGCGATGAACTCGACGCCGTTGAGCCCGACGTCAATCATCCGGTTAACCGCATTGACGCCGCCGCCGCCGATTCCGGCTACCTTGATCACGGCGAGGTAGTTGTGCGCGGGCGTCATCCGGGTGCGCCTTCGCTGTTCATCCCGTCGCTGCTCATCCGCGGCCTTCCTCGTCGCTGCCAGCGGCCGCCGACATCCCCCTCAAAGCGCGCCTCCCTCGGCGTGGCAAACCCTCAACCTCATCTAAAGGATTAGAGTTATGTCAGCTGACCTATCCGGCGACGGTAGGCATAGCCACCGGCACGGTCCAGCAGGCACGCCGCGTGAGGCGGCGATCCGGCGCCGCGAGTGTATGCGCCGACATGTCAATCAGCGCCGCACCCGTCTCGGAAGGGCGCACCAGGCTCCATAAGGCCGTCAGCAGGCAGCTGAAAAGGTGCGCGAGAATCTACGAGTCCCCGGTCTGCCCCGTCGGGCGGCCCAGTGTGCGGGTGGCGGCGTCAGGCGATGGTGGGCAGCGCGGGACTGGAGACGTCGTAGTTTTTGCCGGGTTGGGTCAGCAAGGGACCGAGCACTGCCGCTTTGCGGTCGCCGTCTCCGGCATCACCCCATCGCACCTTCCGCGCAGTGCCGGCCGGTCCGTTGTCCAGTCGCAGCTCGACGTCGGCTGGGGACGTTGCGGCGATCGAGCGGACCTGGACCCGCAACCAGCCAGGCATGGCGGTCAGGACCCTCAGCGCGGCCGCCGTGGTGGCGTCCCGGGGTCCGACTCTGGATACCTGCAGCTCCGGCAGTCCAGGCGGTCCAGTCGGCACAGTCGCGTAGTCGGTTCCGGTGGCGTCGATGAGATGCACCCCGCCGCCGCGGTGGACGACCGCGACCGGGGTTCGTTCGGTGACTGCGACCTGCACGGTGCCGTCCACGCTGCAGTGCACCTGCACGCTCGCTACCCGGCGTAAGGCAGCTACCCGCCGCTCGATCGCCTTGGTGTCCAGCCGCAGCATCGGAGTGCCTAGTGGTACCGCCGCCACCGTCCGCACCATGTCAGCAGGTAGCTCGTTGGTGCCAACCACCTGTACGGACCGGGCGTCGAACAGCGCACTGCCCAGTAGTACCCAACCGAGCCCACCAACCACGGCGAGCACGGTTAGCCCGGCCGCGAGCCATGGCAACCAGCGTCGGGCCCGCCTGGGCTGTCGAGGTGCCGCCGCCTCGGCAACCGCAGTCGAAGCGTGATCGTCATTTGGGAGGCGATCGGCGCGGTCAGCGCGGTTGGTGCTGCCGAAACGACTATCACGTGGTCCGGCGCCGCTGGTGCGACCCCGGTTCTGGGTGCGCGCCGCCGGTCGCGGGGTATCCCGCCGCGACCGGCGACCGCCGGCTGAGCTGGCAATCGGATGTCGGGCGTCTGAGGCGCCCGGACCGGGGGCACTCAAGGCGATCCCGCGGTCCGAGCGACCAGCTGTGGTGTGCCGGACCATCGGCGTTCCAGCTCGGCGACTAGCTGCGGGCCGAGCGCAGTCACATCGCCGGCTCCCATGGTGACCACCACGTCACCCGGCCGGGCCAGCTGCGCCAACCGCGCGGGCACGTCGGTCCAGCACGGCTCGTAGTGCACACGGCCTGCGGGCAACGGCACGACCTGCGCGATCAGAGCTCCGGTGACACCGGGTATCGGTTGCTCCCGTGCCCCATAGACGTCGAGCAGCAGCACCACATCAGCCAGCGCCAGCGCAGCGCCGAACTCCGCGGCGAAGTCCCGGGTACGGGAGTACAGGTGCGGCTGGAACGCAACCAGCAGCCGGCCCTCCCCTACCACCTGACGGGCCCCGCGCAGCGCGGCCGCCACCTTCGTCGGGTGGTGGGCATAGTCGTCGTAGATCCGCGTCCCGGCCACCTGACCGATGAGTTCGAACCGGCGGCGGACCCCGCTGAAGCCGGCCAGGCCGGCCAGCAGGCCGGCCAGCGGCAGACCCAACTCCAGTCCGGCCAGCAAAGCCGCCACCGCGTTGGATGCCATGTGCCGGCCGGGCAGTGCAACGCCGAGCTGCACCCGGTGCACTGCACCAGCGGGCTCGGTCAACGCCACGGTGGCGACACCCCGATCACCGTCGGGGATGTAGGTCAGCAGCTGCGCGCCGGCCACGGGGGTGGCCAGCGCGCCGTAGCGACGCACCCGCAGGCCACCAGCGGCGGCCCGGTCAGCCAGCGCGGCCGAGCCGGGATCGTCCGCATTGGCGATCAATACCCCGCCAGGACCGAGCCTCGCCGCGAAGGCATCGAAGGTCGCGGTGTAAGCCTCGACGCTACCGTGATGATCCAAATGATCGGCCTCGACATTGGTCACGACCGCAACGTCGGGCGAGTAGGCCAGAAAGGTGCCGTCGCTCTCGTCGGCCTCGGCCACGAAGATCTTGCCACTGCCGTGGTGCGCACCGGATCCGGAGTCGGTGAGATCGCCACCGATGAGGAACGACGGGTCGGCACCGCAGCGCTGCAGCGCGACGGCGAGCATCGAGGTGGTGGAGGTCTTGCCGGCGGTCCCCGTGACACAGGCCACCCGGTATCCGGCCATCAAGGCCGCCAGCGCGACGGAGCGGTGGATCACCGGGATGCCGCGCCGGACCGCCTCGACGAGTTCCGGGTTGTGCGGATCGCTCTGGTGCACCGCCTTGGTGCTGATGACCGCGGTAGGTTCGGCGCCGAGCTGGTCGAGGTTGGTGGTGGCGTGACCAACGGCCACTCTTGCATCCAGCCCCCGCAAGGTCCTCAGTACAGGCGAATCCTTGGCGTCCGAACCGGACACCGCGCCCCCGCGGGCCAGCACGATCCGGGCCACCCCGCTCATCCCGGCACCGCCGATCCCGATGAAATGAACGCGGGCCAACTG
>JBHELN010000339.1:0-3562 GCA_046263115.1 Pseudonocardiaceae bacterium
GCGGCCGTCGCGCACCGCGCCGACACCGCTGACCGTGCTCGCTGCGCTGGCCGGCGCGACTGCCCCGAGCACCGATCAAGTCCTCGGCCAAACCCTCGTCGGCGGGATCACGCTGCGCGCCCAACGGGCGTTGCCCGGCGACCTGTTCGTGGCGCTACCCAGCCTGAGCCCGGGACGCCCGCACGGAGCCGACTTCGCCGACCTGGCGGTACGCACAGGCGCCGTCGCGGTGCTCACCGATCCGCCAGGTGTGCACCGGCTGGCAGGCACCAGTCCGACCGTGCCGGTGCTGGTGCACCCGGACCCCCGATCGGTGGTGGGCGCGCTGTCCGCCCATGTTTACGGTGACCCGTCCACCCGGATAGCGGTGGTCGGGATCACCGGCACCGCCGGCAAGACCACCACGGCACACTTGTTGGAGGCGGGGTTACGTGCGGCGGGTGCGCGAACCGGCCTGCTCGGCACGGTGCAGGCACGGATCGGGGAGTCGTGGCTGCCTAGCGAGTTCACCACACCGGAGGCGCCGGATCTGCAGGCGTTGCTGGCCCTGATGCACGAACGTGGGGTCACGCACGTGCCCATCGAGGTGTCCAGCCATTCGCTGGCGCTGGGCCGGGTGACCGGCACTGCCTTCGCGGTCGGTGCCTTCACCAACCTGTCCCAGGATCACTTGGATTTCCACGCCGACATCGAGGACTACTTCGCAGCCAAGGCGCTGCTGTTCGACGGCCGGGCCGCAGCCGAGGTGGTCTGCGTGGACGACGCCTGGGGCCGCCGGTTGGTCACCAGCGCAACCACCACCGTGTCACGCAGTGGTGACGCCACCTGGCGCGCCATGGACATCGATGTTCAGCAGTCCGGTAGCCACACCTTCCGCGCGGTGGGCCCCGGCGGACGCAGCATCGCGGTGACCGTGCGCCTGCCCGGCGAATTCAACGTCACCAATGCGCTGCTCGCGATGGCGGCCGGGCACGCCGCTGGGGCCGATCCGGTGCTGCTCGCGCGAGGTATCGGCACCGCCGAGGTGCCCGGCCGGATGCAGCGGGTGCGCCGCGGCCAGGACTTTCTCGCCCTGGTCGATTACGCGCACAAGCCCGCCGCGGTGGCCGCGCTGCTCGACGCGGTGCGGGCCCAGGTTCCCGGGCGGTTGCTGGTAGTACTGGGCTGTGGTGGAGACCGGGACGCCGGCAAGCGTCCGATGATGGGTGCCGAAGCAGCCCGCCGGGCCGATCTACTGGTGGTCACCGACGACAACCCACGGACCGAAGATCCCGCCGAGATCCGCGCTGCCATGCTCTCCGGGACTCAGGTAGGTGGCGCTGACGTGGTGGAGATCCCCGATCGAGCGGCTGCCATCACGTATGCAGTGGCCCAGGCCCGCAGCGGTGACGCGGTCATCGTTGCCGGCAAGGGTCACGAGACCGGGCAGGAGGTCAACGGCGTAAAGCATCCGTTCGCGGACGCGGACGTACTCGCTGGCGTGCTTGATGAGCGCACGGTGAGCCAGCCATGATCGAGCTCACCATGGCCGAAGTAGCCGACGCGGTAGGCGGCGTCCTGCACGGCTGCTCGGGAACCGAGATGATCACCGGCGGCGTCGAGTTCGACTCCCGCCGCGTTCAGCCCGGCGGATTGTTCGTCGCCTTGCCGGGCGAGCGGGTGGACGGGCATCAATTCGCGACCGCGGCAATGGCTGCGGGTGCCGCCGGAGTACTGGCCGGGCGGGTGGTCGATGCCGCCGCGGTGCTCGCCCCCCGGGTCGCTGCGCATCGAGCTGGGCTGGGGACAGGTGCCTACGCGCTGGCCGCGGACACCGACGGCGCGGGAGCCGCAGTGCTCGCCGCGCTGGCTGCGCTGGCGCGGTCGGTGGTGCACACCCTGAGCCAATCCGGCCTGCGGGTGGTGGCCCTGACCGGTTCGTCGGGCAAGACGTCCACCAAGGACATGGTGGCCGCGTTGCTCGCCCCGCTGGGTGCCACGGTGGCCCCGCCGGGATCGTTCAACAACGAGATCGGCCACCCGTGGACCGCGCTGCGTGCCGACCGGACCACCCGGCACCTGATCCTGGAACTCTCCGCGCGCGGTTGCGGTCAGATCCGCGCGCTGTGCCGGGTGGCCCCGCCGTTGATCGGGGTGGTGCTCAACGTCGGCTCGGCCCATCTCGCTGAATTCGGCTCCCGGGAGGCGATCGCTACCGCCAAAGGGGAACTGGTCGAAGAGCTGCCGACCGCTGGGGTCGCGGTGCTCAACGCCGACGACGCTGCGGTCTCCGCGATGGATCGGCGTACCGCGGCACGGGTGGTGCGCTTCGGGCAGTCGCCGCGGGCCCAGATGCGTGCCGTCGACCTGGCGTTAGACGACTGTGGCTGCCCGTCGTTTCGCCTGGTGACCCCCATCGGGGAGGCCCCGGTCCGGCTCGGCGTGCCGGGTGAACATCAGGTATCCAACGCGCTGGCCGCCGCCGCGGTGGCCGTGGAACTGGGTGCCACCCCCGAAGCTGTCGCTGCGGTGCTCAACTGCTACCGCCCGGCGTCACGCTGGCGGATGGAGGTCACTGACCGTCCCGACGGCGTGACCGTGATCAATGATGCCTACAACGCCAATCCCGAATCGGTCGCCGCCGCGTTGCGCACGTTGGTCATGCTCGCCGGTGCCCATCGGCGCAGCTGGGCGGTGCTGGGCCCGCTCGCCGAGCTCGGCGAGGCAGCGGCGCAGGCCTACCGGGAGATCGGGGCGCTCACCGCGCGCCTGGGAGTCGAGCGGCTCGTCGTGGTGGGGGAGCAGGCCGCGCAGCTGCACCTCGCCTCGCCGGGCTCCACTCTGGTGCCTGACCTGCCCGCGGCACTGCAGCTGCTGTCCGGCGAGCTCACCGCCGGTGACGTCGTGCTGATCAAGGCGTCCCGGTCGTTCGGGTTCGAACGCATCGCCGAAGCACTGCTTGGGGGGAGCGGCAGGTGAGCACCATCCTGGTCGCCTCCGGGGTGGCGCTGCTCGCCTCGATCTTGTTCACACCGTACCTGATCCGCGTATTCACCCGGCAGGGTTTCGGGCAGGAGATCCGGCAGGAGGGGCCGCAGACTCACCAGAGCAAGCGGGGCACCCCCACCATGGGCGGGGTAGCCATCCTGCTGGCGATCTGGAGCGGTTATCTGGTCGCTCACCTCACCGTCACCCGGCATGGCACCACTGCTTCGGGCCTGCTTGTGCTGCTGCTCACCACGGTGCTGGGAGTGGTCGGCTTCCTGGACGATCTGATCAAGGTTCGCCGGCAGCGCAACCTGGGCCTGAACAAGACCGCCAAGCTGGTCGGGCAGCTGGTGGCCGCGGTGCTGTTCGGCGTCCTGGCGATGGGTTTCCGGGACGGCGAGGGCATCTCCCCCGCTTCCATTCACCTGTCGTTCGTGCGCGATGTGGCTGTGGTGTCCTTCGGCGTCGCCGGCTTCGTGCTGTTCAGCTACCTGTTGGTATCCGCCTGGTCCAATGCGGTGAACCTGGCCGATGGCTTGGACGGGCTGGCGGCCGGCGCGGCGGCGATGGTCCTGATGACCTACGTGATCATCTC
>JBHELN010000340.1:0-7534 GCA_046263115.1 Pseudonocardiaceae bacterium
ACCGTGGCCCGGTCCATCCTGCGCCTGATCGATCCCACGTCAGGCACTGTGCGGCTCGGTGAGCGGGATGTCACCGCGCTCGGCAGCGCCGAGCTGCGCCGGACCCGGGCGGACATGCAGATCGTGTTCCAGGACCCGTACGCCTCGCTCAATCCCCGAATGACCGTGCGGCAAATCCTATCCGAGAAATATGACCTGCTCAGCGGTGAACTGACCGGCTCGACGATCAGCGACCTGCTGGACACGGTGGGGCTATCCACCGAGTACGCCGACCGATACCCGCACGAGTTCTCCGGCGGTCAGCGCCAGCGGGTCGGAATCGCCAGGGCGATCGCGTTGAACCCCAAGTTCGTGGTGCTCGATGAACCAGTGTCCGCCCTGGACGTGTCCATCCAGGCGCAGATCCTCAACCTACTGGCCAACCTGCAGCGCGACTTCGGCCTGACCTACCTGTTCATCGCGCACGACCTGTCGGTGGTCCGGCACATCTCCGATCGGGTCGCGGTGATGTACCTGGGTTCAATCGTGGAGGTCGCCGACCGTGACGAGTTGTTCGAACGGCCGCTGCACCCCTACACCCAGGCCTTGATCTCGGCGGTGCCGATCCCGGACCCAGCGGTGGAGCGCAACCGCGAGCGGATCGTGCTGACCGGCGACCTGCCCAGTCCGGCGAACCCGCCCAGCGGCTGCCGGTTCCGCACTCGCTGCTGGAAGCACCCGCAGCTCGCCGAGGCGGAGCGCCGCCGCTGCATCGAGGAGCCGCCGTTGCTCATCCCTCGCTCAACCAGGCACCCGGTGGCCTGCCACTTCGCCGGCGAGCGCCAGGTGCTGAGCTAACAGCCCGTCATAGGACGGCCTCGAAGACCGCGGCAAGTCCCTGGCCACCGCCGATGCACATCGTCTCCAGCCCGTACCGGCCGCCCCGCCGGTGCATCGCGTGCACCAGGGTGGCCATTATCCGCCCACCGGTGGCGCCGACCGGGTGCCCCAGCGAGATACCGGAACCGTTGACGTTGAGCCGCTCGTAGTCGCGCTCGCCGAGTCCCCATTCCCGCAGGCAGGCGATGACCTGCACGGCGAACGCCTCGTTGAGCTCGATCAGGTCGATATCGGCCAGCGCCAGGCCCGCACGTTCAAGCGCGACCGCGGTCGCCGGCACCGGACCGACGCCCATCACCTCCGGGCCCACGCCGGCAACCGCCCAGGACCGCAACCGGAGCATCTGGCGCAGGCCGTGCCGCTCGGCTCCGTCCCGGGAGGTGACCACGCACATCGCCGCGCCGTCGTTCTGGCCGCTGGCGTTGCCGGCGGTCACAGTCGCGTTGGGGTCGATACCGGCGCGGATCGGCCGCAGCCTGGCGAGCGTATCGAGCGTGGTCTCGGGCCGGGGGTGCTCGTCGGCGATGACGACCTCGCGTCGTCCGGGTACCTCGACTCCGACGATCTCGTCGTCGAACAACCCTTTCGTGACCGCGTCCGCGGTGGCCTGCTGGGAGCGCAGCGCGAACCGGTCCTGCTCCGCGCGGCTGATTCCGTACTGAGCGCGCAGGTTCTCGGCCGTTTCCAGCATGCCGCCGGGGATCGGGTAGGACCGCCCGCCCGCCGTGACGCGCGCTCTGGCGAGCCGGTCCATCAACGTGACGCCGTCGCCACGGACTCCATCCCGTAGGCCCAGCGCGTAGTGCTCAACCTGGCTCATCGACTCCACGCCGCCCGCCACCACGAGCCGGGCGGCACCGGTGCCCACCTGCATCGCGGCGTAGAGCACCGCCTGTAGTCCCGAGCCGCAGCGGCGGTCGATCTGCACGCCAGGCACCGACGTGCCGAGCCCGCCATCGAGCGCCGCCACCCGGCCGATAGCGGGGGCCTCACCGTTGGGATAGCAGTGGCCGAGCACCACGTCGTCGACATCACCTTCGCCGAGTCCCGTGCGGGCCAGCAACGAGGTCAGTGCCGAGGTGGCGAGATCAGCCGCGCTGAGCCCGGCGAAGA
Organism: Pseudonocardiaceae bacterium; assembly: GCA_046263115.1. Classification (GTDB taxonomy): domain Bacteria; phylum Actinomycetota; class Actinomycetes; order Mycobacteriales; family Pseudonocardiaceae. The sequence continues at coordinate 1,993 of JBHELN010000340.1, forward strand.
CTCCCCCGAACCGGCCCACCGGGGTACGGACTGGTTCACAGATCACCACGTCAATCACATACCGCCTCCGGTCGGGCGCGCGGAAGTCCTTGGCTGGTGCGTCGTGGACTCGAAGCTACCGACATTTCTGGTACGCCCACACGTCGACTTCGTCGAGTTCACGACGCCGACCAGACGTCGCGCAGCTAAGCGGTCAGTAGAGGTAGATGTCGACGATGAGCGCCGCGAGGCCACCGAGCACGCTGAGCAGCGCCAGCCGACCGCCGGATCCGGTGCGTAAGGGACCGGCTCCGAGGACGAACGCGAGGGCGGCGAGAGCGAAGACCCTGGATCCGGTGTCCTGCCAGCTGATCGGGAAAACGCCGATGGGAGCGTCGACGAAGAACTGGTTGGCCGCGGTCGCGCGCAGGATCGTGTTCCACGCCACCGGCCCTGCGAAGGCGCCGGCGGCGGCCCCCACCAGCACCGCCGGTGCGCGCTCTAGTGCGGCCAGCGTGAACAGGACAGCGAGTAATGCGGACAGCGCGCCGCCGTAGCCAATGACGCCCCAGCTCAACACGGCTATCAGTCTTGCGGAGAGGGGTTGCCGCTCGCCGAGCGCGTCGCCGCGGCCGCGCCACAGGAGGTCCGGGCAACCGCTGTCGAGCAACGATGTGGAACCCGGAATACCGACCACTCGGCCAGCGGTTCGGTAGCCCACGCTTCCGGTGAGGTCGTCTCAGCCCGCGCAAATATACGACTGCGAATACACCCGGTCGGCCTCCAGCTCGCCAATTCGAGCCTTACCAGGTCGACCATGCTGGCAATCCCATGGAGCTCACCATCGACCATCACCGGCAGGTGCTTGATTCGCCGCTCGGTCATTGCAGTACATTCGCTATTCGCACCGAACGGCCTCCAATCAACAGGCCGAGATAAGATTAGAGAATATGACTAGGGGTGCGCGGCGCGAAAGGGGCACGATGGCCGCCAGAGCCCGCACGCCCCGTTCTGGGCCCGAGGGCGATCGGCCACCCGGCCCGGCGCTGCACTGCAACCTCGCCGAGCTGATCGCACTGTATTACCGGCTGGTCCCGGCTGACGAGCTGAGCACTGCCGAACCCGCCGAGTTACAAGCCGCAGTCCGGTCGCATCTGGCGCTGGCCGCCGAGCGGGTACCAGGCCGGGCACTGGTCCGGCTACTCAATCCCACCCGCGCCGAAGACGGCTGGAACTCCCACGACACGGTGGTTCAGATCGTCACCGACGACATGCCCTACCTGGTGGATTCGGTGATCGCCGAACTGGCCCGCAGCAACCTCTCGGTGCGACGCCTCGTGCATCCCCTGGTATTGGTTCGCCGCGATCTCACCGGAACCCTGCGGGAGGTGCTCACGGGCGGTGCTCCAGCCGAGATACCCAGCGATGCGCTGGTCGAGTCATGGATGTACGTGAACATCGATCGTCTCACCGATCCCGACCGGGTCCGTCAGGTGCAGCATCGTCTGGTCACTGTGCTGACCGATGTGCGTGAGGTGGTTGAAGACACCCCGCGGATGATCGCCACCGCCGACGCGCTGGCCGACCGGCTACAGGCCGCGCCGCCGCCACTGCCCGCCGAGGAGGTCGCTGACTGTGCCGCCCTGTTGCGTTGGCTGGCTGGTGGACACTTCACCTTCCTCGGCTACCGGCATTACGAGCTGATCTGGACGTCGACCGATGGCCACGGCGCTGTGCCCGCACTGCGGGCGGTGCTCGCATCGGGGCTTGGTGTGCTGCGCAGGGACAGCGTCACCACCCGGGGCTTCACCGCCGGGCCGGACGTCGACCCGCTGGCCCGGAATCTGCTGGTGCGCACCCAAGCTAGCTCGCCGGCCACTGTGTACCGCCCGGTGTATCCGCACTACATCGGGATCAAGACCTTCGACGAGCGGGGTGAGGTCACCGGCGAGCACCGCTTCCTCGGGATACTGTCCACCCCCGCGCTGCGCGCCGACGTGCTGGACATCCCGGTGATCGGCCGGATGGTCCGTGAGGTGATCCGTCGAGCGGGTGTGCCTGCCGACTCGTACTCGGGGCAGCAGATGTTGGAGGTGCTGCAGACCTACCCCCGGGCCGAGCTGTTCAGCACGGATCCCGAGTCGCTGTACCAGACGGTGACTGGGGTGCTGTCTCTGGCGCAGCGGCGCACCTTGCGGCTGTTCTGCCGGCGCGATCCGTACTGCCGGTTCTTCTCCTGCCTGGTCTACCTGCCGCGCGATCGCTACACGACCACCGCGCGGTTAGCCATGCAGGACGTCCTGATGCGCGATCTGCACGGCACCGGCCTGGACTACAGCGCTCAGATCGGCGAGTCGGTGCACGCGCGGGTGCACTTCACCGTGCACACCGATCCGCGCGATCCTGCAGTGCCGGCCGCACCGGATGTCGTGGCGATCACCGACCATCTCGAGGACGCGGTCTACACCTGGGACGATCGGCTACTCGAGGCTGCTGCGATCAGCGGCGAAGGCATCGCCGAGCTCGCGCAGCGCTACCTGGCGGCTTTCCCGCAGGCATACAAGGAAGACTTCGACGCGGCCACCGCCCTGCTTGACATCGGCAGGCTGGAGGCGTTGGCCCCGCCGGACGGCCTCAATGTGTGCTTCGAGCTGCCAGACGGCGCCGAGCCTGGGGAGCGCAAGTTCAAGCTGTACCTGGCGGGCCAGCGGATCACCCTGTCCAAGGTGCTGCCGGTGCTGCAGCAGATGGGCGTGGAGGTGGTCGACGAGCGGCCTTATGAGGTGACCCGCGAAGACGGTGTGCACTGCTGGATCTACGACTTCAGCCTGCGGCTGGATGCCGGCCTGCTGTCAAAGTTGGCCGACCAGGACGTCGAAGACATCCAGCGCCGGTTCTGCGACGGTTTCGTGGCCGCCTGGCGAGGTGCCTGCGAGGTCGATCGGTTCAATGCGCTGATGCTGCACGCCGGGCTGGACTGGCGACAGGTAGCGGTACTGCGGGGCTATACCCACTACCAGCGGCAAGCACAGAGTCCTTACAGCCAACGCTATGTCGAGGACGTGTTACTCGCGCACAGCGACATCGCCGCAGCCCTGGTCGCGCTCTTCGAGGCGCGCTTCGACCCGACGTTGGATACCGCCACCCGAGAGGTCAGTCACCGCGATCTGACCATCCAGGCGGCCACCATGATCGACGACGTGGTCGGACTGGACGCCGACCGCATCCTGCGCAGCCTGCTCGCTCTGGTGCACGCCACGCTGCGGACCAACCATTACGTCCGTGACGACGGCGGCGACCCTCGGCCCTACCTGGCCATTAAACTCGACCCGAGAACGGTGCCCGGGCTGCCCGAACCGCGGCCTGCGTTCGAGATTTTCGTCTACTCCCCGCGGGTCGAAGGCGTGCACCTGCGTTTCGGTCCGGTGGCCCGTGGTGGGCTGCGGTGGTCGGATCGCCGGGAGGACTACCGGACCGAAGCGCTGGGGCTGGTCAAAGCACAGGCGGTGAAGAACGCTGTGATCGTTCCTGCGGGCGCCAAGGGTGCCTTCGTGGTCAAGCGCCCGCCCGCACCGACCGGTGATCCAGGGCTGGATCGGGACGCCACCCAGGCCGAGGGCGTCACCTGCTACCGGTTTTTCATCTCCGGGCTACTCGACGTCACTGACAACCTCGTCGGAGGAACCAGCCGGCATCCCAGCCAGGTGATCTGCTACGACGGTGATGACAGCTACCTGGTGGTCGCCGCCGACAAGGGCACCGCGACGTTCTCCGACATCGCCAACGAGGTGGCCGCCTCCTACCGGTTCTGGCTCGGTGACGCGTTCGCCTCCGGTGGCTCGTCCGGTTATGACCACAAGGCCATGGGGATCACCGCCCGCGGGGTGTGGGTGAGCGTCCAGCGACACTTCTGCGAGCTCGGCATCGACACCCAGACCGAGAATTTCACCGCAGTGGGGATCGGGGACTGCTCCGGTGACGTGTTCGGCAACGGGATGCTGTGCTCGCAGCACATTAGGCTGCTCGCGGCGTTCGATCACCGGCACGTGTTCGTCGATCCGGACCCGGACCCGGTCAGTTCGTACGGCGAGCGGCGCCGGCTGTTCGAGCTACCCGGGTCATCTTGGGACGACTACGACCGCTCGCTGATCAGCCCGGGCGGCGGGGTGTGGCCCCGCGACGCGAAGCGGATCCCGGTCGGCGCCGCGATGCGCCGCGCGCTAGGTGTCGCGCAGGACGTCACCGAGCTGGCCGGCCCGGAAGTCGTCCGCGCGATCCTGCTGTGCCCGGCACAGCTGTTTTTCAATGGCGGGATCGGCACCTACGTCAAGGCCAGCACCGAAACCCACGCCGAGGTGGGTGACAAATCCAACGACGCGGTCCGGGTCGACGGCGCGCAACTTCGGGTACAGGTGGTCGCCGAGGGCGGCAATCTGGGCCTGACCCAGCGCGGCCGGATCGAGTTCGCCCGCACCGGTGGCAGGCTCAACACCGATGCCATCGACAACTCGGCCGGGGTGGACTGCTCCGACCATGAGGTCAACATCAAGATCCTGCTCGACCGGCTGGTCGCTGACGGCGTGCTGGAAGCTGCGGACCGCGACACACTGTTGTTCGAGATGACCGCCGAGGTCGCCGCACTCGTCCTGGCCCATAACGCCAGCCAGAACACCCAACTGGAGGTCAGCCGGGCGCACGCCGCATCGATGGTGTCCGTGCACAGCCGTTTGGTCTCCTATCTGGAGCAGCGCCACGGGCTGGATCCGACGTTGGCGGCTCTACCGATCGATGCGCAGTGGGAGGACCGGGCTGCCGCCGGCGAGGGGCTGACCTCACCCGAGCTGTCGACCCTGATGGCGCACGTCAAGCTCGGATTGACCGAGGAGATCCTGGACAGCGACCTACCCGACGAGGCGGGCTTCCGGGCCCGGCTACCGGAGTACTTCCCCGCCCCGCTACGCGACCGGTTCGCCGTGGCGATCCGGGAACATCCGCTGCGGCGCGAAATCACCACGACGTTAGTGGTTAACGAAGTCGTCGACCGAGGTGGGATCACCTACGCCTACCGGTTGGCCGAGGAGCTGTCGGCGTCGGTGTCCGACGCGGTCCGGGCCTACTCGGTCGCGGTGGCCGTCTTTGATCTGCCCACGACCTGGCGGGCGATCGCGGGACTGGGCAGCGCAGCGCCGACCTCGGTGGCTGACGCCATGATGCTGGAGTTGCGCAGGCTGCTGGATCGGGCCAGCCGGTGGTTGCTGCTCAACCGGCCGCAGCCGCTGGCGGTGGACGCTGAGGTCGACCGGTTCCGCCCGCTCGTGCTCGCGTTGGGGCCGCGGGTGCCGGAGTGGCTGTCGGGCCCGGAAGCCGGCCACGTCTCGGACGCAGCGCGGGAGCTCATCGAGCTGGGGGTACCCGATGAGCTGGCGTTGCGGGTAAGTGCCGGATTAACCACCTTCGGGCTGCTGGACGTCATCGAGGTCGCCGAGCTGACCGAACAAAACGCTGAACGGGTAGCGCAGCTTTACTACGCCTTGTCGGCCCACCTGGACATCGCTCGGATGCT
>JBHELN010000341.1:0-6581 GCA_046263115.1 Pseudonocardiaceae bacterium
CCCCGCATACTGACGTCGCCAAAGCGGCCCACAACAGGGCCTCGGGCCGTCCTCGCCTTCTGCGCGGGACCGCGGTCGGCGTGTGGGCGGAGGTACATAAAGAATGCGCCTCGCCGGTCAGGGGAATGGGCGAGAAGGGTAGCGCGTATCTAATGCCTCGAAATCGGCGATGACCCCGAGAAGAAAGTAGTATAGGATGAAGACATGACCCGGTTGGAACTTCCGTCGGGTCATGTCAAATATCTGGGCGATTATGCAGATTCGTCGTTGTCTTCCCTGAATACCTGGCACGATTTGATCCGGGTGGAACCGGCGGCCCCTTGCCCGATGGCTTGATGATGACAGCGGTGGGGGTTTCCGCTACTGTCTATTCTCTCCAGATTGGCCTAATCTTATGCGGATCGAATCGTTCACCTGGGCGAGCTGGCTCGATGACTACCGCCACGAGGCTCTGTGCAATTGCTGCCTGCCGCTGCTCCAGGGTAAATTCTGGATCTTGCCATTTCGCCTCTAGATCATCCATGGCGACTCGGCGAGTATGCCTCTCCGCTGCATGTCTGGCTTTTTCCGACCGCAGGTCACGCTCCATCTTTTCTAGCTCTTCCAAAAGAGGGTAATATCTGCTACCAGATATCCGACGGTTCTTATATGCGGTCGTGGCTTCCTCGATCTGGACGCCTATCGCTTGCAATTCATCTTCGCGGTTCCACGGTGGCAGCTCATCCGCTATGCGAAATTGCATCTGTCGATGTTCCTCGATCACTAACGCGGTGATATACTTATCAACGTCGGCACCAATACGTGAGCAGCCGCCACACCCGCCGTCACCTTTGCCGCGGCAGATGTAGATGTGTACCTTTGTACCTTTCGGGCCAGGTCGGAGACCGCCGCGCATACGTCCGTTGCATTTTCCGCAACGCACAAAGGGTGACAGTAGATACTTTGTAGCATGACCTCTCCCGTCTCTCGGACTGACTCGGTCGTAGCCACGCAATACTTTTTGCAGGGCGCCGAACTCATCTTCCGAGAGTATCGGCTCCCAGATACCTTGGACCGGTTTTCCGTCACTCCTACTAAGTATCTCACCATGATAAGTTCTGAGGCCACAGAGTCGAGGGTTTGTAAGAATTTGACGGAGGATAATGACCGTCCACATCTTGCCGGTTACCGTGCTGACTCCTCGACCGTTCCAGTCCTTGACAATTGATCGTAGCCGAACGCCGGCCACTACTCTCTTAAAGGCGCCTCGGATAAGTTCTGTCTCGACGGGGTCAATCGTTACCTTGTCTGACTTCCAGCCAAACGGTCTATTTGGGCCGCCAAAATTGCGACCCTTGAGAGCGGCGTGCCTCTTTCCGGCAGATATTCGGCGTGAAATGTTACGTGATTCGAGATTTCGCTGGTTGACTTCGTTTCTTGCCATCGCGATGCCGGCGTCTAATGTAAGGTCGAGGAAGCCAGTCATCCCGACGACGATGATGCCGTAATGCTCGACGAGATCGATGAGGTCTTCCAAGTCTCGTGGATCACGCATTCCTCGATCGATATTTGGCAGGGCGAGTGCGTTGTAGTTGCCTCGTCGCAACTCGGCCATCGCTCTGTCCCATACTGGTCGCACTACTCTGTAACCAAAGGTTCCGTCAGGCAGCGGCACTCGAACCTTGCGAAACGCCGACGTATCGTTCTCAACGTATTCAGATCCGATCGTCCCACCGATCTGCCCGACGAAGGAACGAAGATCGGCAATCTGGTTGGTCACCTGCTCCGCCTCGCCCTCCTGATCTTCGGACTCACGGGCGTAAAGCAACCAGTTCAGGGTGGCAGGGTCAACGTCCAGCTCTGTCCGTCCTCCAGCGCGACGGGGCATCCATCCGGGCATGGTCGAAGGGTATGCCTAAGAGAGTAGTGAAGTCGATCGCCAACGGGATCGGTGCCGGCTTCATCAGCTACGTGCTGCTGCGGACCGCGACCGGTCACGTGAAGCAGCTGCATCCCCTGATGTGGGTGGTAGCGGTGGCCTTCCTCGGATATTTCGCGGTCGGTCTATCCAGTCGCTGTTGAGCGCCGCAAGCTGATTGGTCTGGCCGCCCGCCGGGGTTCAGTCGGCCATAGCCACCGCGTTCTGGATGCAGACTGCTGTCATCTGGGCCCGAGAAACCGCAGTCTGCATCCAGAACGCGGGGCGCTGGCCCGAACGGAGGTCATCATGGGCGCAACTACCGGGCGGATCTTCGCCAGCCTTGTCCTCGCCACGGTGACCATGGCAAGCGCGGTACCGGCACAGTCGGTGGTGCCGGGTATCCCCGTGCTCATCGGCATTCGCACCGCAACGCACCCGACCTTCGATCGGATCGTGCTCGACCTGGCCGGGTCACCCCCTCAGGCCGGCTCCCGGTTCGTCGATGAGCTGACCCACGACGGGTCCGGTGAGGTCGAATGGCTCGCCGGCGCGGTGTTCGCCGGGGTGCAGGTGACACCAGCGCAAGCGCACGACGACGCCGGGCACGCCAGCTATCCGGGGCCGCAGAAATTCCGCGCCCGCAATCTGGCGAACGTGATGGCCGTTGCGATCACCGGGGACTACGAGGGCGTGCTCTCGGTGGGAGTCGGGATGCGCACGCAGACCTGGATCAAGGTCTTCACGTTGCACAGCCCGACTCGGGTGGTCATCGACGTCGGCCGGTGAGGCTAGCCTCACCGGAATGCGGATTCTGCTGCTGTCCACCGCGGACACCGACCTGCTCGCCGCCCGAAGCTGCGGCGCCGGTTACCGGCTCGCCAACCCGGCCCGGATCGAGCCCACCGAACTCCCCGCGTTGCTCGACAGCGTGGACGTGGTGCTGCTGCGGTTGCTGGGCGGTCGGCGGGCCTGGGAGACCGGGCTCGAGGCGCTGGAGCGCGCCGGGGTACCGATGGTCTGTGTGGGCGGCGAGGCCACCCCGGACGCAGAGTTGATGGCGATCTCCACGGTTCCGGCGGGAGTGGTCGCCGAGGCGCTGCGCTACCTGGTGGCCGGTGGACCGGCCAACCTGGCCCAGCTGGCCCGGTTCCTGTCCGACACGGTGCTGCTCACCGGAGAGGGCTTCGAGCCGCCGGTGGCGACCCCGGATTACGGCCTGCACGGCACGCGCGAGCCTGACCCGGGGCACCCCACCGTCGGTATCGTGTTCTACCGGGCGCACGTGCTGGCCGGGAACACCAGCTTTGTCGACGTCCTGGCCGACGCCCTGCGCGCGGCCGGAGCGAACGCGCTGCCGGTGTTCTGCGGCTCGTTGCGGGGGTTGGGTGAAACCCAAGCCAGCGGGTTACGGGCGCTGCTCGGCCGTTGCGATGCAGTGGTGACCACGGTGCTGGCCGCCGGCGGCAGCGCCGGCACTGACGACTGGGATGCCGGTGCGCTGGCCGCCTTGGACGTGCCCGTCATACAGGGTTTGTGCCTGACCTCCTCGCGGGCGGCCTGGCAGGCCAGCGGTGCGGCGCTATCGCCGTTGGATGCCGCCATGCAGGTCGCGATCCCGGAGTTCGACGGTCGGCTGGTGTCGGTGCCGTTCTCTTTCAAGGAGCCTGGGCCCGATGGCATCCCGGTATACGCCGCTGATCCCGAGCGGGCTGCTCGGGTGGCCGGCACCGCAGTCGCGCTGGCGCGGTTGCGGCATGTCCGGGCGGCGGACAAGCGGCTCGGCATCGTGCTGTCCGCGTACCCGACCAAGCACGCGCGGATCGGCAACGCGGTGGGGCTGGACACGCCGGCATCGGCCGTGGTGCTGCTGCGGGCCCTCGCTGAGACCGGCTACGACCTCGGTGGGCTGGATGTCGATGTGCTCGACGGTGACATTCTGATCCACCGGCTGATCGCCGCCGGTGGGCACGACGTCGAATGGCTCACCGAGGACCAGATGGCCGGTGCAGCCATCCGGGTGCCCGCCGCGCAGTACTGCGAGTGGTTCGCCACGTTGCCGACCTCGTTGCGGGAGTCGGTAGTGCAGGCCTGGGGCGAGCCGCCCGGGCAGCTGTACGTCTCGGACGGCGCAATCTATGTCGGCTCGCTGCGGTTCGGCAACGTGGTGCTGCTCATCCAGCCGCCGCGCGGATTCGGTGAGAACCCGGTGGCGATCTATCACGATCCCGAGCTGCCGCCGTCGCACCAGTACCTGGCCGCCTACCGGTGGTTGGAGCAGTCCTTCAACGCGCACGCCCTGATCCACTTGGGCAAGCACGGCAACCTGGAGTGGCTGCCCGGCAAGGGAGTGGGCCTGGCTGCGCCGGACGCTCCGGACGCGGTACTGGGCAACCTGCCGCTGGTGTACCCGTTCATCGTCAACGACCCGGGTGAGGGCACCCAGGCCAAGCGCCGGGCGCACGCCACCATCATCGACCATCTGATCCCGCCGATGGCCCGCGCCGACACCTACGGTGACCTGGCGCGCCTGGAGCAGCTGCTCGACGAGTACGCCACCATGGCGGCGCTGGACCCGGACAAGCTACCCACCCTGCGCGGACAGATCTGGACACTGATCCAAAGCGCGCAGCTGCACCACGATCTGGGTGCCGATGCGCCGCCGGGGGAAGCGGACTTCGACGAGTTCGTGCTGCACCTCGACGGCTACCTGTGCGAGATCAAGGATGTGCAGATCCGCGACGGGCTACATGTGCTGGGACGGCCGCCTGAGGGCGACGAGCTGGTCAACGACGTGCTCGCGGTGCTGCGGGCCCGCCAGGTGTTCGGCTCCGGGGGCGCGCTACCCGGCTTGCGCTCGGCCATCGCCGGATACCTCGGGCTGGACGAGCACGGCGCGCTCGCCCACGTCGACCGCTTGGAGTCCCTGGCGCGCACGCTCGTGCAGAGCGCCCAGGCGGCCGGCTGGGACGCGGCGAAAGTGCCCACCGTGGTCGCTGACGTCCTCGGCGAGCTGGACCCGGCAGTGGTGTCGGTGCTGCGCTTCGGCTGCACCGAGCTGGTGCCCCGGCTGGCCGGCACCCCCGCGGAGATCACCAATGTGCTACGCGCTCTGGAGGGCCGCTTCATCGAGCCCGGACCGTCCGGTTCGCCGACCCGCGGCCTGATCTCCGTGCTGCCGACCGGGCGCAACTTCTACTCGGTGGATCCCCAATCGATCCCGACCCGCAACGCCTTCGACGTCGGCGCCGCGCTGGCTGACTCATTGCTGCAACGGCACCGCGCCGACACCGGCGGCTGGCCCGATTCGGTGGGCCTCACGGTCTGGGGCACGTCGGCGATGCGCACTCAAGGCGACGACATCGGCGAGGTGCTGGCCCTGCTCGGGGTCCGCCCGGTGTGGGACGACGCCTCCCGCCGCGTCACCGGGATCGAGGTGGTGGCGTTGCCGGAGCTCGGCCGGCCACGCATCGATGTGGTGCTGCGGATCTCCGGGTTTTTCCGGGACGCCTTCCCGCACGTCGTCGCGTTGGTTGATGATGCAATTGCGGCGATCGCGATACTGGACGAGCCGGTGGAGCAGAACTTCGTTGCCGCCCATTACCGGGCCGATCTCGCAGCGCACGGCGACGACCGGCGCGCCCGGACCCGGATCTTCGGGTCCAAGCCCGGCGCCTACGGTGCCGGGCTGCTGCCGCTGATCGACAGCCGGAACTGGCGTACTGATGCCGACCTCGCCGAGGTCTACGCCACCTGGGGCGGTTACGCCTACGGGCGGGGCCTCGACGGAGCCGCCGCTCGCCAGGACATGGAGCACGCCTTCCGGCGTATCACGGTAGCCGCGAAGAACGTCGACACTCGCGAGCACGACATCGCCGATTCCGATGACTATTTCCAGTACCACGGCGGGATGGTGGCCATGGTGCGGTCCCTAACTGGGCAGAGTCCGGCCGCCTACGTGGGTGACTCAGCAGTGCCGCACGCGGTCAAGACCCGTTCGCTGGCCGAGGAGACCCGCCGGGTCTTCCGTTCCCGGGTGATCAACCCGCGCTGGATCACCGCCATGCAGCGGCACGGCTACAAGGGCGCTTTCGAACTGGCCGCCACGGTTGACTACCTGTTCGGCTTCGACGCCACGGCGGGGGTGGTCGAAGACTGGATGTACCACCAGCTCGCCGAGTCCTACGTCTTCGATTCCGGCGTGCAGCAGTTCCTGCGGCGGTCCAACCCCTGGGCGCTGCGCGGAATGACCGAACGGCTGCTCGAGGCCGCAGACCGGGGTTTGTGGGCGCAGCCCGACCCCGCGGATCTCGACGCGCTGCGGGCGGTCTACCTGGACCTGGAAGGTGACCTGGAAGGGCCGTGAAGTCGCCGCGTCAGGGCCGGGTCAGGGCCGCGTCAGCGCCCGTTAGTGCTGAAGTGCGCGAAGTTTACCGGGCCCGGCCAGCGCCCACCCCATTTCCACCCCGCAGACTCGAACGCGGTCACCGCCGGGCCGCCGTCGGAAACCATGCCCGATCGCACCCAGTCGCGCGCAAGGTAAGAAGAGGCCAGCTCAGGCACCACCAGGTTGCCGTTGACGTACGGGTTGTCGAACGGGTTGAGGTCGATGGCCAGCCCGAAAGCCTGCGCCGGCCACTGGGTCTGACCGCGTTTCGGGCGGCAGATGAACCCCTCGGTGTTG
>JBHELN010000342.1:0-11667 GCA_046263115.1 Pseudonocardiaceae bacterium
GGCCATGCGGTGCGCCTCGATCACCCGCCAGCGGGTCAGGTTATACCGGGCGTCCGCCACGGCATCGTGGGCGTCACTGGGTGGCGGAGGCAATGCCGGCTTACCTGCGTCCTCCCAACGCTGCCGCAGGTCCCGGGTGAATCGAGGTAAGGCCTTGGGCAACGCCGGCATCGGGCCCCACAGCTGCGCGAGAGCGACATGGTCATAAGCGGCGAACCAGGCCCATAGTTCTACCCGTTCGCCGGGGGCGGTGAGGAATTCCAGCAGCGTGTCGCGGATCGCGGCTCGGCTGCGCCATGCCTTGTCGGCGGGAGCGGGCAGTTTGGGCAACACATGCGTTCGGACCCAGTCGCCGGCGTGCTGCGGATCGAACTCGGTGGACACCGCGTAGTACTCACGACCCCGCTCGTCCACCACGCCAATGGAGATCAGCTCGATGGTGACGCCATCTTCGATGAACTCGCAGTCGTAGAAGAACCGCACGATCGGCCAGCCTAGTGAGGACCCGTGAGTGGCGATGCCGGCTATAGCCCGCATCGCCACTCACGGGTCCTCACGACGCCTTGAGGGTCAGTCGCGGCGGCGCGGCCTCGCGCTCCTTGACCGAGGTGGCGTAGATGTCGACGTACTCCTGACCGGAGAGATCCATCAGCGAGTACATGATCTCATCAACCATGGATCGCTCAACGAATCGATCACCAGCCATGCCCGCATAACGGGAGAAGTCCAGCGGCGCGCCGAAGCGTATCTCCACCGGGTGTGGACGCCACATCTTCGTACCGGCGGGGCTGACTTTATCGGTTCCGACCATCGCCACTGGGATCACCGGAACACCGGCTTCCAGCGCCATCCGGGCGACTCCGGTCTTGCCCTTGTACAACCGGCCGTCCGGCGACCGGGTCCCCTCCGGATAGATGCCGAGCAACTTGCCCGCAGTCAGCAACCGCACTCCGGTGTCCAAAGCGGCCTGCGCAGCCGATCCGCTGGATCGGTCGATGGGCACCTGGCCGGCGGCACTGAAGAATTGCCGCTTGAGCCATCCACGCAACCCGGGCGTGGTGAAGTACTCGCGCTTGGCCAGGAATGTGAGCCGGCGACGGATCATCAGAGGCAGGAAGAAGGAGTCGGCGACTGCGAGGTGGTTGCTGGCCAGAATCGCGCCACCGCGCTTGGGAATGTGCTCGGCGCCCCGAACCTGCGGGTGACATGTCAGCTTCATCAAGGGGCCTAGCAGCAGGTGTTTGAGCAGCCAGTAGAACACCGCCTACCGATCCTCCCCTCGCCATTGTGGACGAGCGCGTCAACCAGCCTACGGAGCACGATATCCGGGACACAATGGCCCCCGCGCCATCCCGGCCTACGCCGCGCTGCCCGACCCTGTTTCGGCAGCCGTAAGCACGCATCCGCTGCGCCCGTCCAGCAGGTACTGTCAGCCTCGCAGCAAGCCTGCTCGAGCACGGAGAGTGGTGTCGCCAGTTGAGCTATCTCGATCCCGAGGAGCGTTCAAACGATGGTTCGGGAGACAGTGTGGAGGACACCGACGTCGCGTTCGCCCGCATCGTCGCCGGCTTGCGGGCCGAGGGCTTACGGGCCGAGGGCTTACGGGCCCAGGACTTAGGAGCCCAGGATCTAGGGACCCAGGACTTAGGGACCCAGGACTTAGGGACTGAGTCGGAAGAACCCGACTGGCCTGCACGGGACTTCACAGCGGACACCGGCGAGGATCACTTCGATCCGCCCGAACCACCCCCACTGCCGATGCCCCGGCCACGCACGGTGGGCGGGGTGCTCACCCTCGCGGTGGGGGTGCTGTTGCTGGCCGCATCGAACCTGGTAGGTCTGGGCGAGCGGGTGGCGACGCCGCTGGGCCTACTCGCTGTCACCGCCGGGATCGGATGGCTGGTGATCGGCTTACGGCCCGGCCCGTCAGCGGCAGGATCCGACGACGGAGCCCGGCTATAGCGAACCCGGTCTAGCGACCAGGGCCAACATCAGGCGAGGAACTCCACCCGGCGCTTGAGCTCCTTGAGCGCGGTATCCATGATGACCTTCTCCGCTTTGCGCTTGATCATTCCGATCATGGGGATCGCGAGGTCCACCGCAAGGCTGTAGGTCACCTTGGTTGAGGTGGCGGCAGCCGCCGACGCGAGCGGTGCCAGGACGTAGGAGCCGTGCTGCGCCTTTTGAATCTGCCCCTCGACCAATTCCCAGGCCACCGTCAGCCCGTCTTCCGACCAGACGTAGTCAAGTACGTACACGTCCTTGATCAGACCGGCGTCCAGCGAGAACCGGACCCGCTCGGCGCGATCTCCAGCGCCCGGAATGATCACCTCCGCTTTTTTCACCGCCAACGCCCACTCCGGATAGGCCGCGAAGTCCGCGATCACATCCATGATCGCCTCAGGACCGGCGTTGATGACGATGGACTGGGTTGACCGGTCAGTCATGCGCGCAGGCTACCGGTCAGAGCGTGGCCGGAAGTGGTCAACACCGCACTACGTAGGGCTGCCCGGTCCGCTGGAAATGCCCCACGTTGACGCACTCGGTCCGACCCACCCGGACCCGCCGAGCCAGCGGCTGATGAACGTGGCCGAACAGTGCAGCCCGCGGACGGTCGCGCCGGATCAGCGTGAGCAGGTCCTCCGAGCCGGTCTCGGGTCGCCGGGCGTCCACGTCGTAGACCAGTTCGGGGACAGCGGGCGGGATGTGGCTGCACAACATGTCCACCCGACCGAGCGCTGCAACAGCCGTTGCAAACTGCTCGGGCGTGCGCAGGTATGAACGGAACACCGGCTCACCCTTCGGCACGACCCCGCGCGGTAGGAGGCCACCGCCTACGAATCCCCAAATCAGCCCACCGATTTCGGTGCTCTGACCGTCGAGGATGTGCACGCCGGCGTGCGCGAAATGCGGCCACAGCTCGGGAAGGTCGACATTGCCCGGGGTGGCGTAGGTTGGGCTGGGCAGCACCGCGAATAGCCGTTCGTACTGCTCGGCGATGGCTTGACGGACGAGTTCTCGGGGATCCGGCAGCTGAGCCCACAGGTGCCGCACGAAAGCAAACGCGGCTCCCGGCGCCCCGCTGGAGCGTAGTTGCGCGAAGCGATCGACCGCAGCAGGCCCGAATACCGAGCCCAGAATCCCAGCGGAGTGATCGTGGTAGTCCACAAAGTCGATCAGGTCTCCGAGTACCAGCAGGGCATCGGCACCGTCGCCCGCCCGAGCCAGCGCGTTCACGTTGCCGTGCACGTCGGACACCACGTGAACCCGCACGGTCAAGCAGGCTACCGACGCGGGCTCGGTTGGCCGGGCACCGGTTCGGTCCTTCAGGTGTGCGGATCGCTGCTCACAGGCCTGTTGGACGAAACATCGGTCACGATACGTTTGCCAGGAGAACGCTGACGAGCTGTGGAGGTACCCGTGCGGGAGTTGATGGTTCCCGCCACCACCACGGTGGGTGACGAGGAGAACCTGACCGATGCGGTGTGGGTCAACGCCGAGCGCTTCGCCGCCAGCGTGAGCTTTCGCCGCCGGTTCGGCGGGGACTGGATCGACGTCACAGCGAAGGAATTCGCAGACGAGGTGACCGCGGTGGCCAAGGGCCTCGCCGCCGCGGGCATCAAGCGCGGGGATCGGATTGCACTGCTGTCGAGGACCCGCTACGAGTGGACCCTGCTGGACTACGCGATCTGGGCCGCCGGCGCGGTGACCGTACCGATATACGAGACAGCCTCCGCGGAACAGGTGGAGTGGATTCTCGCCGATTCCGGCGCCAAGGCGATCGTGGTTGAGACGTCTACGCATCGCGAAATGGTCCAGGTAATGGCTGATCAGCTGGTCGAGCCTGCTCGGATTTGGCAGATTGAACCGGCCGACGACCTCACGCCCGCGATCGATGAGCTCACCGCGCTGGGCAGCGCGACCTCGGTCGATGCGGCGCGGGAGCGAGCCACCGCGGTGGGTGCCGACGACCTGGCGACCCTGATCTATACCTCGGGCACCACCGGACGGCCCAAGGGCTGCGAGATAACGCACCGCAACCTGCTTGGTGTGACCCGGTCCGCCGTGGCTGAGCTGCCAGCGCTGATGCAGCCGGGGCAGTCGCTGCTGCTGTTCCTCCCGCTGGCCCACGTTCTCGCGCGCGTCTGCCAGACGTGTTGCGTGTACGCGCGGATCACGCTTGGGCACGCTCCGGACATCAAGAATCTGGTCGCCGAGCTGGCCGAATTCCGGCCAACCTTCGTCCTCGCAGTGCCTCGGGTTTTCGAAAAGGTCTACAACTCGGCCAAGCAGAAAGCACACGCTGAGGGTAAGGGCCGCGTGTTCGACATCGCCGTCGCCACCGCCATCGAATGGAGCCGCGCCCAGGACGCCGGCGGGGCGGGACTCGCTCTGCGAGCCAAGCACACGCTGTTCGACCAACTCGTCTACTCCAAGCTCCGGGCGGTGCTCGGCAACCGGTGTCTCGCGGCGATTTCCGGTGGCGCCCCGCTGGGCGAGCGGCTCGGGCATTTCTTTCGCGGTATCGGAGTGACGGTGCTGGAAGGCTACGGGCTGACCGAGACAACCGCACCCGCCACACTGAACACGCAGCAGCATCTCAAGATCGGCACTGTGGGCAGGCCGTTAGGCGGGGTGTCGATCAGAATCGGCGACGATGGCGAGGTGTTGATCAAGGGTCCTGGTGTCCTGCGCCGGTACTGGCACGATGAGCAGGCCACTGAGGAATCGATCGTCGATGGCTGGCTGCACACGGGCGACCTCGGAGAGCTCGACGAGGACGGTTTCCTGCGGATCACCGGACGCAAGAAGGAGATCATCGTCACGGCCGGCGGCAAGAACGTCTCACCCGCGGCGTTGGAGGACCGGATCCGCGCCCACCGACTGATCAGCCAATGCATGGTGGTGGGCGATCAGCAGCCGTTCGTCGCAGCCTTGATCACTATCGATGCCGAGGCGCTGCCGGCGTGGCGGGCCGAGCACAGCAAGCCGGCCGGCGATTCTGCCGCCGACTTGGTCGACGATGAGGATCTGCGCGCCGAGGTGCAGCGTGCGGTGAACGACGCCAACAAAACGGTGTCGAAAGCCGAGGCGATCCGCAGGTTCCGCATCCTGCCGGTCGACTTCACCGAACAGGGCGGCCAGCTCACCCCGAGTCTCAAAGTCAAGCGCGCCGTGGTGGTCAAGGAGTTCGCCGCTGAGATCGAGGCGCTCTACGCTTCGTGAGCGGGTACCACTGTTATCCACTCACGAGGCGGTGGTCTGCCCGAGCAGGGCAGCCAGCTGCCCTGCTCGGGCAGACCACTGCCATTCCTCCTGCATCCAACGCCGCCCGCGGTGGCCCATCGCTGCAGCGCGCTCGGGATCGGCGAGTAACGTCGCGACGGCTCGAGCCACCGCTACGAGGTCGCGACCGTTCACGAGCTCACCGGTGTCCCCGGGGCGGACGGTTTCCCGCGCCCCGCCCGCGTCGCCTACCACTACCGGCAACCCGGTCGCCGCACCTTCGAGAAACACCAGACCGAGTCCTTCAACGTCCAAACCGCGGCCTCGCGTCCGGCAGGGCATCGCGAAGACATCGCCGGCGGCGTAGTAGGCAGGTAGCTCACACCACGACACAGACCCGGCCCACACCACGGCGTCACTGACATCGCACGAGTCGGCCAGCCGGTGCAACGCCGCCCGCGCGGGCCCGTCACCGACGAGCAGCAGCGTGGCTCCCGGCACCTGACGACGGATCGCGGGCAACGCTCGCACCAGCATGTCCTGCCCTTTGCGAGCCACCAGGCGGCCCACGCACAGCACTACGGGGGTCTCCCCCAGCCGGTGGCGTCGCCGGATTTCAGCTCGTGCGTCCGGGTCCGGACGGAATGTGCCGCAGTCCACGCCGGGTGGCAGTAGTTCCAGCGCGGCCCGCGGGCCGAAGGCCGAGGCGATCCGGCGGCGGGTGTATTGGCTGACGGCGGTGACCACGTCGGCATCACGGCCTATCCGGCCGAGGGCGACCCGGCCAGGGGGAAGCATCGACCAGCCCACCTCGTGCCCGTGACTGCTGGCCACCACCCGCCGTAGTCCGGCACGGCGCAATGCCGGACCGAGTAGAGCTAGTGGAGCAGCGGCGCCGAACCAGGCGGTGTCACATTGCAACTCCCGCAGCAGCCCGGCGGCGCGGCGCAGCACTGCCGGCGTGGGAAGCATGAGGGTGCCGGGATGCCGGACGATCGGAAACGGCAAACCTGCGTCGAAGGCCGCCGCACCCGGCCAGTCCGGCGCGTAGACGGCGATCGCGCCAGCAGGCAAGGCGATCGCCAGTTGGTGCAGGTATGCCTGGATTCCTCCGGGTCGCGGTGGGAAGTCGTTGCTCACCAGCAGGATCCGCGGCATTGGCCCGACCGTACTGGTGACGCCATCGCGGGCGTGCGGCGCAGGCGGGCGTGGGACGTCGACTTGCGGCCATGGTGACCAGACCGGAGAGGCGGTGGGCTCAGCCAATCCGGCTCATTGCGGTGACTTGACTCCACGGCACCGGGACGACCTTTACCACGTCTCCGGGCTGGGGTGCGTTGACATAGAGCCCGCTACCGACGTAGATCCCGATATGGCTGATCGGCGAGTACAGCGCGATGAGGTCGCCGGGCAGCAGCTGCGATTGGCTGACGCTGCGCCCCATCCGCGCTTGTTCCTCGGCTGAATGCGGCAGGCCCGGCAGGCCGGCCTGCTCGAAGGCCCATTTGACCAGGCCGGAACAGTCGAAGATGATCGGGCCGTCGCCGCCCCAGACGTATGACGAACCCTGTTTGCTCAGCGCGATGCGGGCGGCTTGCACGGCAACACCGGTCCCGATCAAGTTGATCGGGAAGTGGGTGGTGCCGCCGGAGAGATACAGGGCCCGCGTCTGGCGGGTCAGCTCTGCGAGGCGCTGGGTGACCACCTGGATTTGCTGGTCCATCTCGCCGCGGGAACGAGTCAAGTCACCTTCGAGCCGGGCAGCGTCCTGTTCGGCCTGGCCGGCCCGTGCGGCCGCGTCGTTGGCCGATTGCTGCGCCTGCTGGGTTTGCGCGACAGCGCCAGTCAGCCGGTCCAGCGCTTGTTTGTTGTCCACCGCGAGCATGTCCAGCGCTGACATTTGATCGAGGAAGTCCTCGGGCGAATCACTGACCAGCAGCGCTGACAGCCGAGAGAGGCGGGCACCTCGGAATGACGCGTTGGTCAGCCTGTCGACTTGCTCGCGGTACTGACCCTGAACTTCCCGGGCACGGTTTGCCGCGGCGGCAGCAGCGCCGACTTCTGCTCTGGCTCGCTCCAAGTCAGCACGGCGAGCGTTGAGCTGGTCACGGGCGTAATGCCATTTTTCGGTGAGAACCTCAGCCTGATGGTTCAGGTCAGCGAGCTGTTGCACTGCAGCGGGGCCATCTCCGGGTACTGCGGGGTCCGCAGTGGCTGGAGTGGGCGTCAGCGTCACCAGAAGACCCACGGTTGCGGCGGTCATCGTCGCCGAGGCAGTCCGGGTGAGAACACCGGGCCTCGCAATACCGGGCTTGTGATGATGCGACGACACGTCGCGGCTGCCTCCTCTTCCCTCGGACCGCCTACGGGGGTGACGGGTTCGGACCGGACAGAGGTGAGCCCTACCGGGCGGACACGAATGCCCGCCCGGATTCACCCAAGAAAAGGTGCATCCCCGGCTCGACTCATCAACACAGCCGATTCGGCGGCGACTTGCGTTGCCGCCCGTCCGGGAGGCACCTACCGCAGAGTCTCGGGAAGGTTACGAAAGGTCACCGACACTGTCACCACCGACGCGCCAGCGATGGGGCAAGTTGGCTTCTGGACACGACGGACGTCACCACACTCGGAGCAGTGTTCGGCTCGACCGATCAGCCCACATGTCGTCGAGACCGCTTACCGTCCGTGGCCGACCGCTCAGCCCGGTCACGCTGGTGGACGCCACTGGCCGGCCGTGCCCCGCCGGCCCGCTGGCACTCGTGGCGTTCCACCAGTTGCAGGCGGGGCACCAATACCAGCCTCGGCGAGGGTGTCCAGCGCGCACCGTTCGGTGCCATCCAAGTCGACACCTCCCGGAGGCGCTCCGAGCAACACGGTGATCACGCAATCTTGGCAGGCACGGCCGCGCGCGGCACAGCAGTCACAATCCACGATCATGCTGGCTCCGTTCCGCTGATGATCTCGTCACCGCGGACGGTAGACCGCTGCACCGACAATCTCGGCGACCAGGATGCTCCGGCGCCCGGTTCGCAGCTCTTAGTCGACGTGAGCTGCTCGACGAAGCGTTAGTCAGCGCGTTAGTCAGCCGATCCGGCGGATGGCGGTGACATCACGCCACGGCACCCTCGCGACTTTGACGACGTCGCCACTCTGCGGTGCATTGATGTAGAGGCCGTTGCCGACGTAGATGCCGATGTGGCTGACCGGCCAGTACAGCGCTATCAGGTCACCGGGCAGCAGGCCGGAGATGACCGGAGTGCCTACCCTGGCCTGGTCGAAGGCCACCCTGGGGAGGCTGACACCGGCCTGGCGGTAGGCCCACATCACTAGACCCGAGCAATCGAAGGTGCCCGGCCCTTCGGCACCCCAGATGTATGGCGCACCCTGACGAGTCAGGGCGGCGCGCAATGCCCTGATCCCGATGGTGTCGCCGATCAGGTCGAGGGGATAGTCGGTGAAACCTTCGGAGGCGTAGTGGGCGAACTCGTCGGCGGTGAGTTTGCCGAGGCGCTCCTGCACAAGATTGATCTGACGGCCCATCTCGAGCCGGGCCTTGGCCACATCACCGGCGATTCGAGCGGCATCAAGTTCGGCGACGGCTGCCCGCGTCTCGGCGTCGGTGGCCGCGGTTTCGGCCTGCTCGGTACGGGTCACCGCGCCGGCGAGCTTATCCATCGCCGCCCGGTTACTCACCGCCAGCACATCGAGCGCCGACATCTGATCCATGAATTGTTGCGGCGAGTCGCTGATCAGCATCGCGGTCAGGCTGCTGACTCGGACGCCCTCGAACGTGGCGCTGGTCAAGCGATCCACCTGAGCGCGGAACTCTTTTTGAGCATCGCGCGCCTGGTCGGCGACAGCCGTCGCAGCTGCCGCATCGCGATGCGCCTTCTCCGCGTCGGCCTGGCGGGCGAGCAGCCGGTCGCTGGCCAACTTCCACTGTTCGGTGATCACTTCGGCCTGACGGCTCAACGCGCGCGCCTGCGCAACTGCACCACCAGGATCCGGCGCCGGGCCAGGGACTGGATCGGCGACGGCAGTCCCTGGCTGCATGCTGAGGACTGCGGCAAACGCTACGGCCGCCACCAGTACACGTTTCCGAGGATGGGATGCCACCCGCGGTTATCTCCCGTCTCGGACCTACCGTCCGGATGCTCGACTTGGACGCGGGAGATCACCCCCGCGCATTTGGCTAACGGACCTCTATGCCATATGGACGCGATTGATCACTCCAACGAAGTAACAACGGCACACCGCAGCGGCATAACAAAATCACTGATTACTCACCGTTACAATTAATGCCAAGTTGGTCGCTCTTCAAGTACCGCCCACCCCCTGCTGAGCCGCGCTTAACAGCGCCAACCAGGTCGCTCGGCCCTCGCGATGGCGGCGGGTTGGCCGTGTTAACGACCATCACAAGCACGGTGGGGCGTTCTTGAAGAGCCGCCGACGGGTTAGTGCGGGGTTACCGACAGCTCGTTCGTCAAGGTCGCCCAGCGCGCGAGCAACGCGGTAGCAGCGCCGGAGTCAACAGCCTGGGCAGCACGCTGCGACATCTCCAAAAGATTCGCCGGCAGATTGCCGTCCAACCCGTGATGAGCCACCAGCGCCGCAGCGGCGTTGAGTAGCACGGCATCACGAACCGGGCCGCGTTCGCCGGCGAGAAGGCGCCGCACTGCCACCGCGTTGACCGAGGCGTTCCCGCCGCGTAAGTCGTCGCGGCGGGCTGGCGGCACACCCAGCGCAGCTGGGTCCAACCGGTCACGGCGCACCATCCCGGCGTCCACGATCCACACCGAGGTGGTGGTCGTAGTGGTGATCTCGTCGAGTCCGTCATCACCCCGGACGACTAGCGCACTGACGCCACGGTCGGCGAAAACCTGGGCGAGCACCGGCGCCATTCGCGCATCTGCGCACCCCACCAGCGCAGCCTGCGGCTGAGCCGGGTTGGTCAGCGGGCCCAGGAAGTTGAAGGCGGTAGGTATCCCGATCTCCCGGCGAACCGCGGCCGTGTGCCGCATCGCCGGGTGAAACAGCGGCGCGAAGCAGAATCCGATACCGGCCTCGGCAACGCATTGCGCTACCTGCTCCGGGCCGAGGTCAATCGCCACACCGAGCGCCTCGAGTACATCCGCGGCGCCGCATTGAGACGACGCCGCCCGGTTGCCGTGCTTGATCACGGGTGCACCTGCGGCAGCAGTGACCAGCGCCGCCATTGTGGAGATATTGACGGTGTGGGCTTGGTCACCTCCAGTACCGACGACGTCAACCGCGCGCTGGGACACGCGGACTCGGCGGGCGTGCGACAGCATGCCCGCGGCCAGGCCGGCGATCTCCCCTGGGGTCTCGCGTTTGACCCGCAAGGCGACCACGAACGCGGCCACCTGCGCAGGCGTGGCCTCTCCGGACATCACCTGGTCCATCGCCCAGGTGGCGTCTTGGGTATCCAGGTCGGTGCCGGCCATCAGCTGGGCGAGCAGAGCCGGCCAGCTGCGAGCTCGGGTTGGCGCCACCATGCTGGCAGCCTCAGCCGTTCGCTGCTTGCGCCCGGCGCGAGCGCAGCACTTCGGCCACGGTCTCGGCGGCGGCCAACGGATCCAACGGGTGCACGATGACCGCATCTGCCTGAGACCAGACCGCCAACCACCGGTCATCTCGTCGCTGCACCGACACGATGATCGGTGGGCATTGCGCGATTTCGTTCTTGAGCTGGCGAGACAGTCCCATGCCACCGGTGGGCTGCGCCTCACCATCCAGGATGGCCAGGTCCACCCGTCCCGCATCGACCTCGGCCAGCACCTCGTCGATCGTGCCGGCCTCGACGTAGCGCAAGCGGCCCACGTCAGCCGCGGGACGCCGCCCGACAGCGCTGATGATCGCCTCACGCACCTGTGGCCGGTGGCTGAATACCAGCACGGTGGTGGCGTCGCTCGCAACGTTCATCTGGTATTCCGAGGCCCTCGCTGTCCGATGTAGCTGCTGTCCGATGTGGCTGTCCACGTTTGCTGTGTTCGCCGTGTTCGTGCCCGCGCAGGCGCCAGCCTGGTGATGCATATCGGCCGGGCGTGGAGTTCGCCGGTGGCAGAGACCGGTGGCAGAGAATGGTATACGGGCAATCACCCGCCGATGCGAGGCGGCGCGGCCTAGACACCGCGTGCTAGTATCCGGCCCCGCATGTCACCGCTTGAGCGAGCCACCAGGACCGAATCGTCATTCCTGGCGGTTTCGGCCGCCCCCGGTCCAGGACACGTTGGCGGCTTTCGTCATAATGCTCACCGTGACCTCGTCCAGCCTGGCAGGCCCCTCCATCAGCCAGCGGGTGCACTCGCTGAACCGCCCCAACATGGTCAGCGTCGGCACCATCGTGTGGCTGTCGAGCGAGCTGATGTTCTTCGCCGGTCTGTTCGCGATGTTCTTCACGGTGAAGGCCCAGCACGACGG